>BJGO01000019.1 GCA_014190535.1 Bacteroidota bacterium
TATATTGAAGGTAGTAACAACAACAAGGCTATTGAAATTTATAACCCAACCAACCTGAGCGTTGATTTAACGGGATATAAAATTTTAATTTCCTACAATGGTGGTTCTTCAACTCAATCCACAGATTTAACCGGTGTTATCATTCCGGGCAGTACCTTTTTGCTTGTTCATAATGCCGCCGACTCCGCTGCGCTGGGGTCCATTGCCAATCAGACTTATACCCCTTCTGCATGGTTTAATGGTGATGACGCCATTGTGTTGTTGAACAATGGTGATACGTTAGATATCCTTGGCAAGGTTGGTGAGCAACCATCATCAGGTGGCTGGGATTTATCGGATGGCGGCAATACAAAAGATCATAGTCTGGTTAGGAAACCCGGAGTACATACCGGACAAAAAAACTGGGTGCTTGGACAGGATGAATGGATCAGCTTTCCTCAAAACACCTTCACAAATGCCGGTTCGCATAGTATGGATCCATGTCCCGTTATTACAGAACCTATCATTTCTTACGTAAACATTAAACAAACCGTAGCAGAGATAGACGGCGACGTAAATATCAAAGTTACCATACAAAATCCCTCAGCCAATCCAACTGCGGTAACTATGAATTTATTGCCGGGAAGTTCTGCTACGGAAGGTGCCGATTTTACATTTCCGGCCCCATTGGTTGTTACATTTCCCGGTGGCAGTTCCGATACACAGACTGTTACCATACCCATTATCAACGACGCCGATATTGAATCTTTAGAGTTTTTTGTTTTATCTATTTCCGATGCTACAAATAATGCACTGATTAACCTATCTACAGACTCCATTTTCATACTAGATGATGATATCGCCATCGATCCACCAAGTGTGTTCTTCTTATTCAACCAGCAGGATTGCCAGGAGGGCACAAGCAGTTGTGCTGTTCAACTGGAGATTTTCGGACCAAATGCAAATCCAACTTCAGTCAATGTTAATTTATTACTTGCACAAACTACCGCAACTCCGGGCACCGACTTTACATTTACAAACACCACAGTAACATTCCCGGGTGGCAGTTCCAGTTCCCAATTAATTGACGTTGGCATTACCAATGACAACGACGTCGAGGGTAATGAAACCATCGCACTGATATTGGCTAATCCAACCAATAATGCCACTATAGGCACCAACAATAAAAACATACTAAGCATCATTGATAATGACCCCAACAGTATATTGCCGGTTACAGCAGGAGCGTTCACGATTATTCCCAATCCTGTAAAGCAGAATACTTTAATTGCATCGGCTGAATATCTGAAGACCATACGCGTGTTTAACACCCTTGGGCAGCTTGAACGATCGATGGATGAGCTAAACAGCACTTCATATTATGCCGACTTTTCATCGCTACTTACCGGAATTTATATTGTAGAAATTACAACGAATCACAATCAGGTAATGCGTCACCGAATGATAAAACTGTAATCAAATCTGATTTATGCCAAGTCTGTTACGTTTATCATTATTAATCGTAACGGGCTTCATTATTCATAGCATAACCGCTTACGGTCAAAAGATTCAGGACAGCACAGCCAGTAATATCAGCCTGCAAGTTGCCAACTTCTCTTACTTCCGCAACTATGAGTATTATAACGACTTACAAAAAGGGTATACTTTATTTGGTCATACGCTTACTCCGGTTTTATCATTTAACAATCATAAGAGTCCTCTGGCACTCGAAGCCGGGGCGTTTATTCAACAGGATTTTGGCAACACCTCACTTCAACGTGTCAGGCCGGCAATTGCTTTAACTGCGCGTAAAATATACTATGTCAAATCGATCGACATCACTCGTCCAATTTTTAAGAAGGAGTGGTCGTTCAGAATGGGCACCCTCTATAATCAGGATTATCATCTGCTCCCTGAAGTGCTTTACAACCGGGATCAGCTGGTATTTAATCCACTGGAATATGGAATTCAATTTCGTTATAGAAACCCGTTTATTGAGACAGACCAATGGCTCCAATGGCAACGGATGATCTACAATAACAGCACGGGCAACGAACACTTTCAGGTAGGCATTTCCGCAATTTCTAGAACGACGTCAGACACTTCAAAAAATCATATTACCATACCTATTCATTGTTTGATTCAGCATAGCGGTGGTCAAATAGGGCAGCCGGATACTTCCGATTCCGGGGGAACTACTATTAACCTGAACAGCGGACTATACTTTAATAAATATTTCAACTCAAGTTGTATCCAGTCTATGCGATTTGGATTTCAATATGCATTGAGCAACACCAATCAACAACAATTACCGGATGTGCCTCAAATTGGCCGTGGTATTGAATTTAGTGCTACTATTACATTTCTTAAACGCTTCTACGGAACGATAAGCTATTGGCAGGCACGGGATTTTTATGCGCCGTATGGCCGATTCATTACTCAGAGCAGAAGTTCAGTATTTACGGACACCTATACCTACATACCGGAGCGTCAGCTTATGTTTGTTAAACTTAACTACGTGTATCAACTCGGTAATTTTCTAAAAATTAACCTGGAAGCTGAACCATACTATGATATGCAGGCAAGTCTGTTTGAGTATGCATATCACCTGACCATTCATTATCAGTTTTTATACAGATTATATCGTCAAAAGAATTGATCCTATTCCGATTTTCGGATTAATACTTTGTCAACGCGTTTACCATCCATATCCATAATCTCAAAGGTGTGCCCCCTGAACTCAAAGCTATCGACAGTAACCGGAATTCGGCCCAGCTGATGCATCATAAAACCACCAAGTGTTTTGTATGAGCTGACATCACGTTCTCTGACATCTTTTATGGAAAGCTCCTCAAGCAGCTCATCAATTTGCTTACTGCCATCAACCAGCACACTACCATCTTTACGATAGATAAGTTGTGCTTCACCTTCAACTTCTGAAATTGGCAGTTCGCCAACGATAGCTTCCAAAATATCATGGAAGGTAACAACTCCCTGGAGCACACCAAATTCATCGGTAATAAAACCGGTATGATTGCGTGTTTTTTTGAAATGCTCCAGTAACTCCAGTGCAGCCATAGTTTCGGGAACAAACAATGGTTCTTTAAGGATTGATCGGATATCTATTTTTTTATGGTCGGCAATCTGCACAGCGATGTCTTTAATAAAAACAACGCCAAGAATTTTATCCAGGTCGCCCTCACATACAGGGAATGAAGAATGAATGCTACTGCGCATCAACAGATAAATTTCTTCCTCAGTCCATTTACTGTCAATCCAAACAATATCGTTTCGGTGTGTCATCAGCGAACTCACCTTTCGATCGCCAATACGAAAGATGCCTTTCATCATTTGGGACTCGCTCTCATCAATAATGCCGTGTTCGGAGCCTTGTTCAATCATCATCTGTAATTCCTCTTCTGTTATCGGAGGCTCTTTTACATTTTTAATAAATAGTAAACTCAGAAATAATTTAGTTGAAAGCTGAAGCAGTCCAACAACCGGAGTAGCCAGCCAGTATAACACCAACATCACCGGAGCTACGACTACTGATACTTTTTCGGGCATTTGTAGTGCAATGGTTTTCGGAACAAGCTCACCTAATACTAATGAGAGATATGTAGTAACAGCCACAATCGTTATGAATCCCAGATTTTCTGCGTATCGTTCGGTAAATGATATACTGCGATAGAACGCTGCCAGGGGTTCCGTTAATTCAGCGCCGCCGTATGCTGCAGCTATAAAACCTACAAGTGTTATAAAAAATTGTATGGCTGATAAGGTTCGCTGTGGCTGGTTAGCAAGCTTTAAAGCAATTTTTGCTGACCGGCTTCCTTCATTAGCCTTTTTCTCCAGACGCACTTTACGGGAGGTGATAATTGCAAATTCACTCAGCACGAAAAATCCGTTGAGGATCATGAGCAGTACAATAATCAGGAGTATAAGCACAGTGATGTTTCTTTATTACAAATAAAAGAAAAAAGAAAAATCATGTGCATGGCTGTGGTTGCTATGCACTAAGCACTGCAACTGATGCAGTTGCCCTCATCATCAAATGTACAAGAAGCACCTTCGGCATATTCAGCCTGTACCGGATCTTCAACACCTGATGACTGAGGGATATTTTCATTCCCTGTCTGATTATCTATGGTAAACTTAACCGCCTGAGATGCAGCCTGTGTACGCAGATAATACATACCTGTCTTCAATCCTTTTTTCCAGGCATAAAAATGCATACTGCTGATCTTCGTGGTATTAGGTTGTGCCATAAACAGATTCAGTGATTGGGACTGATCGATGAATGCACCACGATCTGCCGCCATATCAATAATTACTTTCTGTTTAATCTCCCAAACCGTTTTATACAGGGATTTAATTTCCTCCGGAATCTCATTAATCTGTTGAATAGAACCGTTGGCTGTAATGATTTTATCTTTCATTTGCTGATTCCACAAACCCAAACGCACGAGATCCTTAAGCAGATGTTTATTTACTATGGTAAACTCTCCACTCAGTGTTCTGCGACTGTAAATGTTTGATGTATAAGGCTCGAAACATTCGTTGTTGCCCAGTATCTGGGATGTGCTTGCTGTTGGCATAGGTGCCATGAGCAGGGAATTGCGGAGACCGTGAGTTTTTATTTCTTCTTTAAGTATATCCCACTCCCAGCGACTGCTCGGTGTTACATCCCACATATCAAACTGCAGGATGCCCTTTGATGCAGGTGAACCCGCAAAGGTCTCATAGGGTCCGTGTTTCTTGGCTAAGTCTTTAGATGATGTAAGCGCTGCATAATATATCGTCTCAAAAATATCCCGATTCAGTTGGGCGGCCTCTTCCGAGTCGAATGGCACACGTAGTATGCTGAATACGTCAGCCAGACCCTGAACACCCAGCCCAATAGGACGATGTCTCATATTTGATTTGCGGGCTTCCTCAACGGGATAATAATTATGATCAATAATCTTATTCAGATTTTTGGTCATCACATAGACCACTTCAAACAAACGATTGAAATCGAATTCACCATCTTTCACATAGCGGGGTAAGGCAACTGAAGCCAGGTTACAAACAGCAACTTCATCCGGCGCTGTATACTCGATGATCTCAGTGCAAAGGTTTGAGCTTCGTATGGTGCCCAAATTCTTCTGATTGGATTTGGCGTTGCATGCATCTTTGTAGAGCATATATGGGGTACCCGATTCAATCTGAGCTTCCACAATAGCCATCCAAAGGTCCTGTGCTTTGATTGTTTTGCGCTGACGACCTTCTTCTTCGTAGCGGGCATATAGTGCATCAAACTCTTCGCCATAACAGTCGGCAAGGCCGGGAGCTTCATTTGGACAGAATAAACTCCAGTCTCCATTTTCTTCAACGCGCCTCATAAATAAATCCGGGATCCACATGGCGTAGAATAGATCTCTTGCTCGTAATTCTTCCTTACCGTGATTTTTCTTTAGATGCAAAAAATCTATGATATCTGCATGCCAGGGCTCGAGATATATTGCAAATGAGCCTTTGCGTTTTCCACCACCCTGATCTACGTAACGGGCGGTATCATTAAATACACGCAACATGGGCACAATTCCATTTGATGTGCCGTTGGTGCCTTTAATATAGGAGCCGGTTGCACGCACGGTATGAATGCTCAGACCGATACCTCCGGCCGACTGCGAAATTTTAGCGCATTGTTTGAGCGTATCATAGATACCGTCGATGCTATCATCCTTCATGGTTAATAGGAAGCATGAAGACATCTGAGGCTTGGGAGTTCCGGCATTAAATAATGTAGGTGTGGCGTGTATAAACCAACGCTCACTCATCAGGTTGTAGGTGTCTATGGCTGATTCAATATCATCTTTATGAATCCCCACACTAACGCGCATAAACATATGTTGCGGGCGCTCCGCAACCAATCCATTCATCTTCAGCAGATAGGATTTCTCAAGCGTTTTAAAACCAAAGTAGTCGAAGCTAAAATCCCTGTCGTAGATGATTGATGAATCAAGCAACTCTTTATTGGCGTTTATGATCTGATAAACATCGTCAGCTATGAGCTGGGCTCGTTGTCCTGTTTTGGGATCGATGTAGTCGTAAAGCGCCTGTATAGTTTGTGAAAAGGATTTTCGGGTGTTCTTATGTAAGTTAGATACGGCAATGCGCGATGCAAGCAATGCATAATCCGGATGCTTTGTTGTAAGCATAGCAGCTGTTTCAGCGGCCAGATTATCCAGTTCCGTTGTACTTACACCATCATATAATCCCTCGATGACCTTAAGGGAAACCGTAATGGGATCAACATGCTGTTGATTCAGTCCGTAACATAATTTCTCGATACGGGCAGTGATTTTATCTAACTTAACGGTCTCAGTCCGTCCATCTCTTTTGATTACAAACATAATGCGGGGTGTTTATTTGGAGTGAGTAATGGGGTTTATTTAAAAATCATCATCATCAAATTTGATTGCTTCAGATTGCGCGTTCTGTGAGTTCTGCATTACACCGCGCTTCTGATAGTCGCCAACACGTTTCTCAAAGAAATTGGTCTTGCCCTGTAGTGAAATTAATTCCATAAAGTCGAAGGGATTAGACGTGTTGAATAACTTGGGATATCCGAGCGATACAATCCAACGGTCGGCAACATATTCTATATATTGTGCCATCAGCTTGGCGTTCATTCCGATTAAGTCCACGGGCAGAGCGTCAGTTATAAATTCTTTCTCTATAGCCACTGCATCGCCTATCATCTCATAAATACGCTCCTTGGTGAGTTTATTTTGCAACATGCTGTATAGCAGGCAGGCAAACTCGCAATGGAGACCTTCATCTCTTGAGATAAGCTCATTACTAAAACTCAATCCGGGCATAAGTCCTCGTTTTTTTAACCAGAAGATGGAACAGAAACTACCACTGAAAAATATACCTTCTACGGCAGCAAATGCAACCAGTCTTTCCACGAAGCTCCCGTTCGTAATCCAACGGAGTGCCCAGTCTGCTTTTTTCTTTACGCAGGGCACCGTTTCTATGGCGTGAAACAAACGATCTTTCTCAACCGGATCTTTGATATAGGTATCAATAAGCAGGGAATATGTTTCAGAATGTATATTCTCCATCATGATCTGAAAGCCATAAAAGCAACGCGCTTCGGGTAATTGCACCTCATTCATGAAGTTAGTAGCCAGATTTTCATTTACAATACCATCGCTGGCAGCAAAAAATGCCAGCACATGTGATATAAAGTGACGCTCGTTTCGATTTAAGGAATCCCAATCTTTTAAATCCTGAGATAAATCGATTTCTTCGGCTGTCCAGAAACTGGCTTCATGTTTTTTATACATCTCCCATATTGCAGGGTATTTAATTGGCAGTAATACAAATCGGTCTTTGTTTTCCTGTAGTATTGGTTCTGTAGACATTTTACTCATCGTGTTGTTTGTTTTATGGTTTGGAACAAGGGCGAAGAAGCCGCAATTGTTTTTCATTAAAAAAACAATCATCTTATCTTCTGTCTTATTCGATTTGAAATTTTGGATGGGAATTGAATAAATCCTCACAACAAAATCAATTACTATCCACAACAACATTACACAAACAAATCAGATTGTATTCGTACTATTTAATCATTGCAATTCACAGCAATCATGTGAATTCAGAAAGCACTCATTATCAACCTTATTTCTTGTGGATAACCGTTGGATAACTATTGACACACAAAAATTTTTTTCTTCAGCATTTATTCATTAAGCATAAAGGTCATTTACAGTCCGATACTGTCAAATGCTTGCTATTCTTGAGTTTTGAGCTATTCATAATTTTAAATTTACTTTTACAGCGTCATGAACATCACGCAAAAAAAATGACTATAACCAAACTAATGAGCACAAAAAAATCGAGTATTCAGATAACCATACAAATGGATGAGCGCAATATTCCGGAGCAAATACAATGGCTCTCTGAGGATCAAACCATTCCATCTGCTCAGGATGCAAAAGCGATGATGCTGGCGCTATGGGACAAACAATCCCGCAACGGCTTATCTGTGGACTTGTGGACCAAGGAAATGACGATTGAAGAAATGAATCTGTTTGTTTTTCAAACACTGATGACGATGAGCGACACCTTTGAGCGGGCAACGCGCAATACCAAACAGGCTCAAGCCATCAGGACCTTTGCCGGCGATTTTATGAAAGTGCTACAGGAAGAAGCACCTAAATCATAATGCTATTCCTGAATATCGCACAAGACACTATCCCCTTATGGCTCTCGGCGCCATTCGTTATCTTACTCTTGCTTATAGCCGCCGGGCCCATATTATTTAAAGTATTCTGGCATCAATACTATAAGCACATCGCCACGTGCATTGGGGCAATATGCCTTTTGTATTATCTCTTCATACTTGGGGACACCCACAAGATACAACACACCTTCTTTGAATATTTTTCCTTTATAGCGTTACTCTCTGCTTTGTATACTACTACCGGAGGTATCTATATCCGTTCAGAGGTTAAAACCACCCCATTAGCGAATGTTACCCTGCTTACTCTGGGAGCCATACTCGCCAATGTTATAGGCACAACGGGCGCCAGTGTTTTGCTAATAAGACCTTTTTTACGAATGAATCAGCATCGATTCAAACCCTATCTCGTTATATTTTTCATTTTCATTGTGAGTAATGTAGGTGGTGCGTTAACGCCCATCGGTGACCCACCACTTTTTCTGGGGTTCCTGAAAGGTGTCCCCTTCGAATGGACGTTAATTCACGTATTCCCGATATGGCTTTTTACATTAGGCATACTATTGACCATATTTTTAGTTCTGGATGCCAGCAACAAGACTGCCGCAACCACTAACCAAACCAGTGGCCGTTTGATTAAAATAGAGGGTGGCCGAAACCTGTTGTGGCTATTGGCTATAGTAGGCAGTGTGTTCCTCGACCCGGCTAAGTTGACCTGGCTCCCGAGCATTCAGGGGCAATCGTTTATCAGAGAGGTTCTGCAGTTAACCCTTGCTTATATGGCCTACCGAACGGCTGACCGAGAGGCCCTATACTATAACCGTTTTAATTTCGAACCGATACTGGAAGTCATATTTATCTTCTTTGGCATTTTCTTTTCTATGATGCCGGCACTACAGTTTCTCGAAAAGTATGTAGCGACCCCGGGAAATCTAAATAGCCTGAGCCCTTCATTATGCTATTGGGCTACCGGCGCCAGTTCCAGCTTACTGGATAATGCTCCGGCTTACCTGACTATGCTCACCACTTCACTGACGTATTATGGGTTTTCTATAAATGATCCCACTCAGGTAAGTGCTTTCGCCTTATCCGAGCACTATCTGATTTATGTGAAGGCAATATCTGTTTCTGCTGTTTTTTTTGGTGCTATGACCTATATTGGTAACGGGCCCAACTTTATGGTAAAGAGTATCGTGGAGGAATCGCATAAAGAAATGCCGAGTTTTGTTGCATATACCCTTAAGTATGCCATGGTCTATCTCCTTCCGGTTTTAGTTTTAGTATGGTATCTCTTTATTT
Organism: Bacteroidota bacterium; assembly: GCA_014190535.1. GTDB lineage: Bacteria > Bacteroidota > Bacteroidia > Chitinophagales > UBA10324 > BJGO01. The sequence continues at coordinate 9,512 of BJGO01000019.1, forward strand.
ATTGAACAAGGTAAGAGTCAAAGCACTATTTTTGCATCTCTCATTATACTACGCACGTGGACAAACGTTCTTCGCATCATAACCTGTCGTTAGCGGGTTTACTCATTACCCTAGGAATTATTTTTGGCGACATCGGAACTTCTCCACTTTATGTCATGCAGGCCATTGTCGGGGAACGACACATCAGTGATCTTCTCATCTATGGTGGCTTATCCTGCATCTTCTGGACACTTACCATTCAAACTACCATCAAATATGTTGTGCTCGTGTTACGTGCGGATAACAACGGTGAGGGTGGCACGTTTTCACTCTATGCACTGGTTCGTAAACGGGGCAAGTGGCTTGTTTTTCCGGCTATTATTGGTGGCGCCTCGTTATTAGCCGATTGCATTATCACACCCGCCATTACAGTATCCAGTGCCGTAGAAGGTCTCAAAACACTTAATGAGAATATTAATACCATACCTATAATCATTGCCATTATCTCTGTAATATTCCTTATTCAGATTATGGGCACACAACGGGTTGGCGTTTCATACGGCCCCATGATGTTAATCTGGTTTGGCATGCTCGCTGTGCTGGGGACTTTACAACTTATTCAAAACCCAATTATTCTCAAAGCAATAAATCCATACTATGCTATTAAATTTTTAACTGAGTACCCAAAAGGATTCTGGTTGCTGGGGGCAGTATTTCTTTGTTCAACCGGAGCAGAGGGGTTATACAGCGACCTGGGTCACTGCGGCAGAAAAAATATTCGCGTTAGTTGGATGTTTGTTAAAGTATGTTTAATCCTGAATTACTTCGGACAAGGCGCCTATCTGATGATGCACGAAGGAGATACCAAGCCCGACATTCCAATTTTTTTCGCCATCATGCCTGATTGGTTCGTCATCTTCGGTATCATCATCGCCACCTTTGCTTCAGTCATTGCCAGTCAGGCAACCATATCAGGTTCATTCACCCTGATTAGTGAGGCGATGCGCCTAAATCTATGGCCGAAAGTGCGCGTTATTCACCCTACCGAAGAAAAAGGTCAGGTTTATGTTCCCTCTGTAAATATTGTGCTGTTTATTGGCTGTGTTATTATGGTACTCTTCTTTAGAGAGTCTAAAAATATGGAAGCGGCATATGGTCTTTCTATCAATTTTTCGATGCTGATGACCACCTTACTGTTTGGCACTTACCTGTATGTGCGTCGCGGCTCGGTCGTATTAGTCGCCATCTCTGCCGGTGTATTTCTGTTTATCGAATTCCTGTTTCTTATAGCCAATCTTGACAAATTTTTACATGGTGGATACGTAACCCTTATTTTAGCTACGGCCTTGTTTACCGTTATGTTCATCTGGTACAATGCAAGAAAAATTAAGAACCGATATCTGGAATTTGTCAATCTTAAAGATTTTCTTCCCCAGCTAAAACAACTGAGTGAAGATGCATCGGTTCCCAAATATGCTACGCACCTGATTTATATGACCAGTGCCGACTACAGTTCACAGGTAGAATCAAAAATCATCTATTCGATCTTCAATAAACAACCCAAACGGGCAGATATATATTGGTTCGTTCACGTTGATGTGGTTGATGAGCCATACACTTCTGAATACAATGTCAATATATTGGTTCCCGGTGATGTGTATCGTGTTGAGTTCAGACTTGGATTTCGTGTAGCGCCCCGTATCAATTTATTTTTCAAAAAAGTGGTTGAAAACATGGTAGCCAACAAGGAAGTGGATATTGTGAGCCGCTATGAATCGCTCAGCAAACAAAATGTGGTCGGCGACTTCCGCTTTGTGGTAATTGAGAAGTTTCTCTCTTACGAGAACGACTTACCGTTCATTGATAAAATAACTATGGATACCTACTTCTGGATGAAAAAGATCAGCCTATCTGAAGGCCGTGAATTTGGTTTGGATACCAGTTCGGTAACCACAGAAAAATTCCCGCTGATCATTAAGCCACATTCCGACTTTGTGATTAAGAGGGTATATGATTAGGCCGAATTACCATTCATAAATTACAGATCCTCATTACACGTTAACTATACCGATGTTGACCAACGACCAAATCCAGAATTTGAGAAGAAATTATGCATCGCGCGAATTAGATGAATGCGACGCATTAGCTAATCCAATCGATCAGTTTACCCTTTGGTTTCGGGAGGCGCTGGATGCGGCAGTTTGGGAACCCAATGCCATGACTTTAGCTACCGCTAACGTTGACTTTAAACCTTCAGCACGTATCGTATTATTAAAAGGTGTTGAGGCTGATGGCTTCGTCTTCTTTACAAATTATAACAGCCGTAAAGGCAGAGAATTATTGTGGAACCCATACGCGTGTCTGGTTTTCCTATGGCATGAATTAGAACGGCAAGTTCGTATTGAGGGGCGCGTTGAAAAAATAACACGCGAAGAGAGCATCACCTATTTCAGGAGCAGACCGGAAGGTAGCAGAATTGGTGCATGGGCATCGAATCAGAGTGAAGTTGTTGACAGTCGTGAACAACTAGAGAAAAGTTTCGAGCAATTAACGGCATCCTTACAGGGCACAGAAATCGATTGCCCCGAACATTGGGGTGGATACAAGGTTATACCTTACGAAATAGAATTCTGGCAGGGAAGGCCCAATCGCTTACACGATCGAATTGTATACACTGCCGAGCCCAATAACAACTGGCATAAAAAAAGACTGGCACCATAGCAGTACACAGTCTTAATGTGCTGGGTTTAATTTTTTTGGATTACTCCTTGGCTTTCTTTTTTGCGGCTACTTTTTTAGCAGCGGTTTTCTTAGCCGGTGCTGTGGCCGATTTAGCCGTAGTTGCTTTCTTTTTTGCAACGTGTGGTCTGCTGATACCAAAAGAGCCTTTGAAGCGTTTTCCTTTAGCTGTGCGTTTGTCACCTCTTCCCATAGTGATAAGATTGTTTTTTATTGTTTGGCAAATATGCCCGTTTGTTTTTGAATAAGGAATTTTTTTTGAGCTGATTAAAAAAAAGCGGCGGCACTTTCAGTGCCGCCGCTTGATGTTTTTTTTCCTCAGTGATGATTACTTCAATTTAGAAGAAAATTCTTTACCTGCTTTGAACTTAACCACTTTTTTAGCAGGGATTTTGATTTCCTTGCCAGTTTGTGGGTTACGACCAATACGGGCAGAACGCTTAGAAACACTGTAAGTTCCAAAACCTACAAGCGTCACTTTGTCGCCTTTTTTCAATGCACCCATAGTTGCTGTAATGAATGAATCTAAAGCAGCGCCAGCTTGAACTTTAGAGATTTTCGCATCACCTGCGATTTTGTCGACCAATTGTCCTTTGTTCATGTTTTTAAAATTTTAGTTGTTAAAAAATTGTATAGAACAAAAATATAGGCACAGTGCTGATTTCACAAGTTTTTAGAAATTATTTTTGTTGAAATCCTTATCCCGTGTGGATAACAGGGTTTTGATGTGGATAAATCCGCTATGGCTCTATCTTTCAGCAATCACCGCTTATGCATAAATCAACATCTTAAAATCTCAAATGCCGGGTGTGCAACGATCACCATGTAATCATTCTTTGAATTGCAACTACACAACTCAAATGCAATAATGAACTCATCTTGTAAAACATATTTGAAAATAAAGGCATAGATTATTCGTTCGATTAATCATTCATCCCATAAAAGTTATACCTTTATTTAATCATTACAATATGCATTTGTACAAGCGTCTGATCATTGTAATCCTTTGTTTTGGGATACTTACCGGTGGCTGCATATTCCGGCGTAAAACTACGTGCCCTGCCTATATGAAGGGGTCTGTTACCGGAACCGGCGGAAGCAACAGTAAAAAAAAACAGGAATTATTTCCTAAAAAAATGAAACGGAAATAAGAACAATAATCCGCTGAAATAATCAGTTAAAAATTTCATTTGACTCTCTCTTGAGTGTATTAATATACAGTATGTGAATATTAACTGTATTAGTATAGTTAGCTTAGTCTAATTTTGAAAACAACAAAACACCTATGTTCATGTTTAAAAAACTCTCCTGCCTCGTCATACTTGCATGCATATCATTTTTTGTATACGCTCAAGATCCACATAAGTTAAGAATTGGCTTTCAGTTCACTCCTGAAGTAACTTGGTTAAAATCCAAATCCATTAATTTGGAGAACAGGCGCTCTATGATTGGCTTTAATTTCGGACCTGTATTTGATTATAATTTTGGCAGTAATTATGCCATTACAACAGGTGTTATCATAAGCCGGTCGAGAGGTTCTCTTTTTTATGAAGACAGTACAAAGTTTAATTCAAGACCTGATCATTTATATTCTTCAGCTTTAACCGTAGACTACAACCTTCAGTATATTGAGTTGCCCATTGCGATCCGCTTAAAAACTAATGAGATTGGTTATATGACTTACTTTGGCGTGTTTGGTGTGGTTCCCGCAATTAACATTTCTGCAAGCGGAGAATTTGATGATCCTGCAGAGCCAAATGCCAGGTACATACCTGAAAGCTTTTCAAAAGATGTGAGCCTGCCAAATTTATCTATGCTTATCAGTGCCGGCGCGGCATATAGTATATCTACCAACACCTCTGCGTTTCTGTCGATAAACTTCTACAACGGATTAATTGACGTTACTGACAACCCGAAAAATTATAAAACCAAGGCCGTATTAAACCGATTAGGGCTAACCGCAGGTATCATGTTTTAACCGTTTTAAAAGACTAATTTTAACCCGCAACATTTTAACCTGTTGCTGGTTTTTTATTCCGTGAAAATTTCCTTAGCCCAGCAGAATTACATTATTGGCGATTTTGAACACAACACAAAAAAAATTATTTCCGCCATACATCAGGCTATAGCTGAAGAAAGTCAGCTTGTTGTATTCCCTGAATTATCCGTATGCGGATATCCTCCCCGTGACTTTCTGAACTTCGACGACTTCATAACCCAATGCCAATCAGCGATTGCCCAAATTGCCTTGCACACCCACAGCATTGGGGTTATTGTTGGCGCACCCACCATAAACCCTCAGGCTCCGGGCAAGGATTTATTTAACTCTGCCTACTATCTCTACGAAGGAGCAATCAAAGCAATCGTTCATAAAACCTTACTACCCACCTACGATGTATTTGATGAGGTCCGCTACTTTGAGCGGTCAACCGAACACACGCTGATCGTGCATCAGGGTAAACGCATAGCTCTAACCATTTGTGAAGACATTTGGAATACCGGCCACAATCCGCTATACACGATCACTCCTCTCGACATCTTATCCAAACAAGATCCCGATTTAATCATCAATATTTCAGCGTCGCCATTTGATTATCAGCAAGACCAAAAGCGGCGTGAATTGATTTCGTTTATTTGTAAAACATACCAGCTCCCCATGATTTACTGCAATACAACCGGAGCTCAGACCGAATTAATCTTTGATGGTGGTTCGGTGGTGTCTGATCACAACGGGCATATCATACATCAACTACCTTTTTTTAAGGAATCCGTTTATACTATCGATACGGAGATTACTTATCCGGAACTAAAGACTCCGCACATTCAACCCATTCAGCTCATTCACGATGCACTGGTATATGGTATGCGTGAATACTTTGACAAACTGAATTTCAAAAATGCCATACTGGGCCTGAGCGGTGGTATAGATTCTGCAGTAGTAGCCGCACTCGCCTGCAAGGCGTTGGGGGCGGAGCATGTGCTTGCTGTATTATTGCCCTCCACATTTTCCTCCGACCACTCTATTGATGATGCCATAGACTTATGCAAACGACTGAACATTACTCATCACACGATACCGATTCAGGACGTTTATCAATTAAGTTTAAATCAATTGCTTCCTTATTTCAACAACCCTGTATTTGGTTTGGCTGAAGAAAATCTGCAGGCACGAATCAGAGCGTTATTTCTTATGGCCCTCAGCAACAAACACGGACACATATTACTCAACACCTCAAATAAAAGTGAAGCCGCGGTGGGTTACGGAACATTATATGGCGATATGTGCGGAGGACTCAGCGTAATTGGCGATGTATACAAAACGCAGGTTTATGAGCTGGCGCAATACATCAATCGTGATACAGAAATTATTCCCCGGCATATCCTGACCAAAGCGCCTTCTGCCGAACTGCGTCCAAATCAGAAAGACAGTGACTCCCTGCCTGAATATGCCCTGCTGGATAACATCCTTTTTCATTATATCGAGGATTGTAAAGGCCCCGATGAAATTAAAAAACTGGGCTTCGACGCTGAAGTGGTTGACCGAATATTGCGTATGGTGAACCGAAACGAATATAAAAGACATCAGACACCCCCCATACTGCGCGTTTCGAAAAAGGCATTTGGCAGTGGACGGCGAATGCCTATTGTCGGCAAATACCTCGATTAATTCGGCAAATTAATCTCACCATCAATACACCATACTCGTATTGTATTTGGGGTTGATATAACCAAATCAATAACTAAATTTGACCTCCTTCTAACATTGAACAAATACACGCGCTATATACTTATTCTGATGCCGGTGCTTATTTCGGCCATATGCAGGGGGCAAAGCCCTGAACAAGATTGCATTAATGCCATTCCGGTTTGCAGTACCTCGTTCAGTCAGGCTAATTCCAATGTTGGTTTCGGTAATGTACAGGAGCTGAGCTATCCTTTCACCACCTCGTGCCTGGCCGCGGGAGAGCAAAACAGCATCTGGTATACCTTTACCGTAAATACTGCCGGATCGCTGGAATTTACCCTGACGCCGGCCGCATTTACCGATGATTATGACTGGGCCATCTTTGATATTACCTCAACCGGATGCCCGGGAATACCCAACGGCACTGCTCCTGAAATTGCATGCAACTATTCTGTTTTCCCCGGAGTAACCGGTATGAATGCTACAGGTGACCTGATTAGTTCCGGACCATTAGATTCGAACACAGCTCCCCCGATTAACCTTGTAGCCGGTAATACCTATGCTATGGTGATCAATAATGCCACCAGTTCAACCGGCGGCTACCAATTGGATTTTGCCGGAACGGCCAATCTACTGGATAACAATGTGCCTGTTCCTGATTCAATACTTCATCGTGAGTGCGATCAGCAGGATACCCTGTATATCCAATTATCTGAGGCGGTACTATGCAGTTCAATAGCGGCCGACGGGTCTGACTTTACTTTTAGCGGTCCATCCGGAGGTTCGGTATATACGGCATTTGGTGTAGGCTGTGCCAATGCAACATCGGCGAATACCATAGGAATCGTTTTGAATAATGCCATATTATTCAACGGCTTATACACGCTGAATATCAACACCGGTTCTGATGGCACCACTCTAACGGATATCTGTGGAAATGCTACTCCGGTTGATTATAACATCAATTTTATTGTAACCAATATTCCCGAGGTTAATCTTGGAAATGATACAGCAATGTGTGATGGTGAAGTGCTTATTCTGGACGCGACCAATGTCAATACAACATATTATTGGTCGAATGGACAGCAAACACCCGGTATTACGTTAAATGATTATCCAATACTCATATGGGTAAATGTAGACCGCAACGGCTGCTTTGCACGGGATAGTATCGACATTCAATCGGCCTGTTCCATTTTTGTTCCGAATGCATTCTCTCCAAACAATGACGGATTTAATGACATTTTTGGAGCCATATCAGCACAATTAACAACATACGAAATATTTATATATGATCGCTGGGGCAAGCGGGTATTTTACAGCAACAATCTCGATAACACCTGGGATGGCACTGATGGGTGGGGCATACCCTACCCGACAGGAGTTTACGTCTACTATATTCAAGGGAACTTCAGAAATGGCGAAAACTTTAATAAAACCGGAAATGTTTCACTCTTAAGATAAAAACTCTAAATTTATAAACATAACACAACGCATACTATGAATACCATTCGAATAGTCGGAATTTGGCTCGCCCTTTTTATCATCACTATCCTGAAAGCAAAAGGTCAGTTGATTATTAACGAATACTCCTGTGGCAACATCAACATCGTTACAGACAACTATGGAGATCGAGAAGACTGGGTTGAACTATACAATACTGGATCAGTGGCCATTGATTTAACCGGCTTTTGCTTATCTGATCGTGCTAATAACCCCACTAAATGGCCTTTCCCAACGGGATCTATCGCTCCTAATGGTTTTGTTCGTATATGGACAAGCGGCAGAAATATTGTAGTTGGAAACAATTATCACGCAAGCTTTAAACTTAATCAAACTGAAAACGAGAAAATAATCCTTGCTACCACTGCCGGACTAATTGTTGACAGTTTAACTCTCAAAAGGCATCAGGCCAATCACTCCTGGGGCAGAACTACGGATGGATCAAACTCTTGGAGCATATTCACCACACCGACAGTTAATACTACAAACAATACCTCAACACCATATACCCGGTATGCGGCAATGCCAACATTTAGTCAAAATGCCGGCTATTATGCCAACACCGTTACTGTATCTGTTTCAACCACAGAAAGTAATTCAACTATTTACTATACCACAAACGGATTTGTACCCACTACAGCCTCATCTGTTTACAGTTCGGCACTAACTTTTAATTCGACTACGGTCTTAAAAGCCTACGTTGTTTCTACAGACCCCAACGTATTACCAAGTTTCTATGAGTTCTCCACCTACTTTATTAACGAGGGTCCCTTTACGGTTCCGGTATATTCCATACACGGCGATCAGGTTCAATCCCTCTTAGATGGAAATGCCAGTCTAAATCCGGTTACTGCTCTGGAGTACTTTGAAACGGATCAACAGCTTAAGTTTAAGACGGTAGGACGAACGGATAAGCACGGAAATGACTCTTGGGCATACAATCAGCGAGGTATTGACTTTACCGCATGGGATCAATATGGATACAATCATTTCATGAAGTATAAAATATTCCCTCGCACCAATAGACAGAAGTTTCAACGAATTATGTTTAAAGCGGGCGCATCCGACAGCTACCCGGGCAGCGGCTGGCTACCCAGTTGTCATTTGCGTGATGCCTTCGTTCAGGACTATGCACAAAAAATAGGCTTAGATTTTGACTGCCGGTCACTTAAGCATAACATCCTTTTTGTAAATGGGCAGTATTGGGGCTTCTATGAAACCAGAGAAAAAGTTGACGATAAAGACTATACCGATTATTACTACAATCAGGATGAGTTTAATATTGATGTGCTCAAATACTGGGGTGGCTTACAGGTGGATTACGGCAGTGATACCGGATGGGTTAATCTCTACAACTATGTGATGGCCAATAATATGACTGATCCCATTGCATATAACAGTGTGAAGTCGCGTTTAGACTTCAGCAGTTTGATTGACAACTGTATCTACAATACCTACATTGTAAATAGCGACTGGATAAACTGGAATACTATGTGGTGGCGCGGCAGAAATCCGGATGGTGATAAAAGGAAGTGGCGTTATTGCGGTTGGGATATGGACAATGTTTTTAACCTTGGACAGAATTACAGTGGATGGCAAACAACAGGGCCAACAGCTGATCCTTGCGACCTTCAAAATAATTGGCCTAATGCAGGTCCGAATATGGGGCATCTGAACATCCTATCTAGATTGCTTCAAAACACCGAGTTCAAGGAAATGTATGTAAATCGTTATGCCGACTTAATCAATGGATATTTAAGCTGCGACTCTACCCTTGCACATCTGGACTGGTTTCTAAATATCATGACTCCGGAAATGCCGAAACAAATTCAACGCTGGGGCGGCTCGATGGCAACCTGGAACAACAATGTTCAAACATTAAAAAATTTCATTAATGACCGTTGTAGTTTCATTGCCGGAAGTCTTGTTGACTGTTATCAGGTAACCGGACCATATCAACTTACGGTTAAAATAAATCCTCCCGGTAGTGGCACCGTATCAATTGGCACCTTTACCCCTCAGGTATACCCATATACCGGAACATATTTTGGTGATATCAATGTAAAGCTTCAGGCAAACCCTGTTACGGATTATGTTTTTGGCTACTGGATTCCCAACAACAATGCCGTAACGCCAACTTTCTTGTCAGATACCATCAAAATGAATCTGAGCATACCGGATACGATAACGGCACAGTTCAAGTACTGGCCATCAATCATCAACAGCGTTACCGCACTTCCGGAATTTACCACAAGTATTTTCCCGACACTCACTAACAACAACCTGATCATCGATTACAAAGGAAACGTGCTCTACAATAATATCAGCTGTAAAATATATTCAATAACCGGTATGATGGTCGCTGATTTAAGTCATTCGTTTTCTAATGCCAGCGAGAATCGTATCCTCATAAACCTTCGTGACCTCAACATAGCGCAAGGGATGTACTTTGTTGAATTAAGTAACGGTGAGAAAAGAGAGACTACTAAGATTATCTATCAGAACGATTAAACGATTATTAAAAGACGTTAAAAACCTCTGCCATTTATGGTGGAGGTTTTTTTATGCCAGTTGCTTTACAATATTCTGTGCCGGCAACGGATTACTCATCGTGTAAAAGTGAAGGCAATTAAATCCATGCTGAATTAACTCCTTGCACTGACTGATACTCCACTCTAGGCCTACCCGGGTAACATCTTCATCGGTTTTACATTTAACCAGTTCGTTGGCCATTGCTTCAGGAAAGTTTACATAAAACACTCTCGGCATATTATAAACCTGACGCAAATTGGTTAGTGGTTTTATTCCGGGAATGATAGGCACTTGAATTCCGGCCTCACGGCAGGCCTTTACAAACTGAAAGAACTTTTGATTATCGAAGAAAAGTTGTGTAACAATGTAATCTGCACCGGCATCCACTTTTTCTTTCAGATATTTTAAATCGGTATTGAAATTAAGCGCCTCATAATGTTTCTCAGGGTAGCCGCCAACGCCAATACAAAATGATGTTGCCGTAGCATGCTTGAGATCTTCTTCAAGATATACTCCCTTATTCATATTAACGACCTGCTTAACTAGGTCGACAGCATAGGCATGACCATATTTTTCGGGAGTAAAAACTTCTTCACTTTTCATTTTATCGCCCCGAATCAGTAATACATTTTCGATGCCCAGAAAATTTAATTCAATCAGCAAGTCTTCTGTTTCATCAATGGTGAAACCGCCACAAATAAGATGAGGCACCGCATCCACTTTAAATTTAGTTTGGATAGCCGCACAAATACCGGCAGTGCCGGGTCGTTTACTGATCATCTTCTTCTGAAAAAGACCTTCTACTGTTTTTTTGTAAATAAAATCGGAACGATGATAGGTTACATTGATAAAAGGGGGCTTGAACTCCATGAGCGGCTCGAGACAGTTGTATATAGACTGAATGCCTTTACCTTTCAGTGGCGGTAAAATTTCAAACGAAAAAACATTCTTATCCTTTGATGCAATGTGCTCAATAACTTTCATCGATCTGATTTAACTCCGCAAAAGTATATGAAAAGCGGACTTTATTGCTGATTAATTAATTCATTTTGAAAGGCACAAGAAGAGGGAACTCCGGGATCTCAACCTTAAACAGTTTACCGTCAATCAGTCGCTCCATAGTATAGAACCCTTTCATTTTGCCCATTTCGGTACGCAGGTGAGAACCGCTCACATATTGATGCGACTCGCCCGGCTCAATAACCGGTTGCTGACCAACTACACCATCACCTTCCACCTCTCGAACTACTCCATTGGAATCAAAAACCACCCAATTACGACGAAGTAACTTAACCGTATATTCACTTTCGTTGGAAATAGTTATCCGATAAGCAAACATAAACTCGTTGTTTAGTGGCTGAGAATATTCAGGCTGATAAAAGGTTTCAACCGAAATTTTAACGCCGTTGGTGATTTTGGTTAACATATCTGATAATAATTACACGAATATATTTAATAATGTGATTACATCAACAAGCCCTACAAATATTTTTATGACTCATTTGATGAATTCCGCTACAACCTGCTCTATCTCGTTTTGGGCTTTATCGAGGCGATCATTAACCACAACCACATCGAACTTCGGCTCCATCATTAATTCCTCCCGCACTTTCGACAATCGAACCTGAATTTTATCCTCCGACTCAGTACCCCTGCTCCGCAAACGAGCTTCAAGGATATCGAGATTGGGTGCTTTAATAAAAACGGCCAGGGCGTCATCCTTAAAAATTTCTTTGAGCTTCAATGCTCCCTTTACATCCACATCAAACAAAACCACACCACGGCTTGCCCATATCCTGTTTATTTCCGAATTGAGCGTACCATAATAATTACCGGGGTACACTTCCTCGTATTCAACAAACTCCTTGTCGGCAATACGCTTCTGAAATTCATCTGGAGAAATAAAATAATAATCACGACCATGTAACTCATTATGGCGAGGTTCTCGGGTGCACGCTGAAACAGAAAACTCCAGAGTTGCAAAACGCTCCAAAAGATATTTTACGAGTGTCGTCTTTCCGGATCCTGAGGGTGCTGTTACGATGATTACCTTATTATCCATGGCCTTGCAATAATAATCACTAATAGGCGATCAGTTGGTTGACTATTGACTTCGGTGGCGTATTCATCGTTTGCATTTTTGTGCCCAAGATTGGGTGCAAAAAGATAACGGTGTACTGCAATGAATCTAGATTATAGAAGGACACCCGTCCAATTGTATCGGTGTTCTTATTGGCAATCAGATTTTCATCATTCAAGGCGTCTGCCTCAGAGTAATACAGGCGAGCTGGCAGATTGATCAACGGGGTATCCATAGTTATTCCGGAATCATCTACAAAAAAGTCGCGAACATGGAGATGGATCACAGAAGCCTTATCCGGACTTACGTTTTCGGCAACAGGATCCTCTTTGGCGCAGGATATACACAGCGCCATCGTTAGCAAACAAGCCGGGATATACTGCGAATGCATACGCCACAATTACGAAGTAAGAAGATTTTTAAAACTAACCCGATCTTCAACTATGGTTGAAACCTCGCTGACTGCAATGCGTTCCTGCTTCATGGAATCACGCTCCCTAATGGTAACGGTGCCGTTTTGAAGGGTGTCGTGATCGATTGTGATGCAATATGGTGTACCGATAGCATCTTGTCTGCGATAGCGACGGCCAATCGAATCTTTATCATCATACTGACAATAAATCGAAAACTTTAACGCATTAAAAATCTCCAATGCCTTTTCCGGTAAGCCATCTTTTTTTACCAATGGTAAAACGGCAACTTTAACGGGAGCAAGAGCAGGCGGCAACTTCATAACAACACGTTCACTGCCATCCTCGAGTTTTTCATTCTGATACGCATAACTCATCATAGCCAACACCATGCGATCTAAGCCAATTGATGTTTCAACTACATAAGGAGTATAACTCTCATTAATTTCCGGATCGAAATACGATTGCTTCTTGCCGGAAAACTTTTCGTGTTGCGACAAATCAAAATCACTGCGACTGTGTATGCCTTCCAATTCCTTGAATCCAAAAGGAAATTTAAACTCTATATCGCAGGCGGCCTTGGCATAATGCGCCAATTTCAGATGATCATGATAGCGATAGCATTCGTTGGGTAATCCCAGTGCACGATGCCATTGCATCCGCTTTTCTTTCCAGTACGAGTACCACGTGTCTTCAGATCCGGGGCGAATAAAAAACTGCATCTCCATCTGCTCGAACTCGCGCATGCGGAAAATAAATTGCCGGGCTACGATTTCATTACGGAAAGCCTTTCCCACCTGAGCAATGCCGAAAGGCACTTTCATACGGGAGGTCTTCTGCACATTTAAAAAATTCACAAAAATGCCCTGAGCCGTTTCAGGTCTCAGGTAAATCGTATTGGACTCTTCACTAACTGAACCGATCTGCGTATTAAACATCAGATTAAACTGCCTGACGTCGGTCCAATTTCGAGTGCCACTAATTGGGCAAACAATTTCCAGATCGAGGATGATTTGTTTTACCTCGGCAAGGTTGTTCTCTTCGAGTGCCGCTTTGAATCGTGCCTGGTAATCATCCATTTTTTTCTGATACTCCAGCACTCGCGTATTGGTTGTACGGAACATCTTTTCATCAAAATTTTCAAAACGCTTTGCGGCCTTTTCAACCTCCTTATCAATCTTCGCTTCAATCTTGTCCAAGGCATCTTCAATCAGCACATC
>BJGO01000020.1 GCA_014190535.1 Bacteroidota bacterium
TTGACATAAGGTCTAGAAATAGCTGAATTCCAGAAATGAAAAGCCACGCCACCAAATCCGCGAAGCACCAGTGTTCTGTTTTCGCCAAACTTAATGTACCGGCGGTAATCGTAATCTGTTTTAACAAAGTTGGAATAGGGACTTCCGGCTATTCGCGTTACACCATCCTCAGTGTTAGGCCTTATAGCCAGTGAGCTTTGTACGCCCTTTACCAAAAAACCGGATGTTTCTATGTATGCCCTGAAAAAGGAAAACGACTTACTATTATCTGAAGTTTGATTGGTAAAGGTGAATGTATAATTAGCTCCGCTGATGATCTGATTCTGGAAACTGAGTTTTAATTGAGGATCGAGATTTAACTGGTCGCGGAATGCGTCACTGAGTGGAAGCGATTGAAGCACCGTTAAGGTGATTGGGTTGAGCTGATGTCGTTTGTAGTCGCTTTCCTTCCAGTCGTAGCCGAAAGCAAAGTTGTAGGAACCAAGTCGATACACACCGGATCGAAGCTGATAGTTTAAACTCAGTGTAAGTCTTGTTTTAGCATTGAAGTAAGGTGATATCTTATTTCTGAGTATGGGCGAATAAAACTTTGGAAATATTGCACTAAACTGTACGCTGGCATCTATAATTGGATTGCCTGTTGCAAACAACGGGATTTCGGTACCGGCATTAATTGAAAAATCCAACTTGTTGGCACGATGAAGCCAATTTTGATTTTTATAATAAAAACGTACCAACGAGCCCACACTGGATTCTACGTTATTGCCTTCCAGTTCTCCGCCCACTACTCTTCGTTTGCCGGGAGTAAGACGTATCACACAATCCAGTGAGTCCTTGGCAACCTCATTAAATCGAATACTGATGAACTTGAACACGCCCAGATCGGCCAGTCTGTTGTTTGTATAGTTATAATCCTTACGGGAAAATAGTTGGCCATACCGCATGAAAATGACACTCTGAATAACCTCGTCGTTTACCCGAACAGAATCAGAATAAAACTGATACGTACCAATTGTATTTCTCAAGGAGTAAGGTGTTTGCCTGATAGCATTGTAATCGGAGTAAATCTGGAAATTACGCAGATAATATCGCTGGGTATTACCTCTTAAGGTGTCGGATTGAACACGCATATATACGTTCACTTTCTCATGGCCCTCAATGGTATCTACATCGTATTTAATTGCTGATGCAGAAAACTTATAAAAGCCTGCATTATTTAATGCGGTCTCTATTCGTTTATTTTCCTGATTGATCAAGTTAAGAGACAAAGGACTACCCCGCTTAATCAATGATTCCTTCATATAACGTTTTATATATCCACTCAGGATATTACCGTTTCGTTCTACAATAAGTGTGTCTATAAGATAAATGTGTCCGGTTTTAACGATGTATTCAACACTGGCCTTCTTTCTTCTTAAGGATGCCTCGTATGTGACGCTGGCATCAAGGTATCCTTTATTAATCAAATAATCCCTCATTTGGTCGGAGGAATAATCCGCAAGTATCGAATCATAAATAACAGGGGCTTCACCCATATTGTCCATTATCCACTTTTTAACGCCATTGATATTTCCATGGTTGGCCATGTTGTAAATAATCAAATTAAGTTTAATTAAACTGAGTGTTTTTTTATTAGGCTTTTGTTTAATGTATGGTTTTAGTTCGGTTGTTAATGCATTGATATCTTCTATTTCCGCTCTAATATTTCCCACATCAAGCTGAGCAGGAATCTCGATAGCATTGCGTTTAAGCAAATAGGTACCCGAAGGTAAATGACGAACCGAACTGCAGGATGTTACTATCGATGCAAATGCGAATAGGTAAAAGATGAATAATATTGCGGAACGTCCTTTAAACAAAATGCTCTCTAAGTCTCTCGAAAAATACGTTAATTCACTAAAATCAAAGAAAACCCGGGAGCAAGAACTATGCTACTTGGCTGAAGGTGAAAAGATAACTCTGGAATTATTAAAATACGGTATACAACCCAAACCAATCCTTTGCACTCAAAAGTGGTACGATACCCACTCCGATTTTCTGGGTAACATGGTTAGTATGGTTACCATTCTAAAAGACTTTGAACTTGAGAAAATCAGTGAACACAAGAGCGCTCCGGAGGTTATCGCCATTGCTCCAATTCAACGAAACGAAATCAAAATCAGCAAAAGTCAGATGATGCTGGTGCTTGATGGCATTCAGGATCCGGGTAATATGGGCACCATCATCCGAAGTGCTGACTGGTTTGGAATAAAGGATGTTTATGTTTCTTCGAATTGTGTTGATATATATAATTCCAAAGTAATTCAATCTTCGATGGGTTCACTCGTTCATATTCGGGTTATGGAGGCCGATATTGAAAAACTTCTGAGCGCAAATTCTGATATTCCGGTAATCGGTGCCGATATGAATGGGATACCAATTAAGCAAATACAAAAACGTAAACCCTGTTTTATGATTATTGGTAGTGAGGGTAAAGGCATTTCACAAAACCTTAGACCTTATATTTCACAATATGTAAGTATACCTGGTGCCGGCAGTGCTGAATCACTTAATGCCGCCATAGCGACATCAATTATCTTATCTCATTGGGTTACATCCTGAAATTAATTTGATATTTGTGGCTTAACTCTATTTATGGAAGCTATTGCAGGCACACACTTTCAACTTCCCGGACAAACTTCATTTTACAAGGGTAAAGTCCGGGATGTTTATAGCATTGGCACCGACAAGTTGGTTATGGTGGCCACCGACCGCATATCTGCATTTGATGTTGTTTTACCAAGATCCATTCCCTATAAGGGACAGGTACTTAATTTGATTGCCGCTTCTTTTTTAGAAAAGACAAAAGATATCGTGCGCAATTGGGTTATCGATGTTCCCCACCCCAATGTTACGATAGGACATCGTTGTGAACCCTTTAAAGTAGAAATGGTTATTCGTGGTTATCTATCCGGCCATGCCGCAAGAACATATGCATCCGGGCGTCGCGAACTATGTGGAGTCGCTCTTCCTGAAGGATTGAGGGAGAATGATCGCTTGAGCCAACCCATCATAACTCCTACCACAAAAGCATCGGTAGGTCACGATGAAGATATTTCCAGAGAGGAAATTATCCGTACCGGAATAGTTTCAGCCAATCACTATGAACAACTGGAACAAATTACGAGACAGTTATTTCTGAGAGGTACAGAAATTGCCAATTCAAGAGGACTAATCCTTGTGGATACCAAATATGAGTTTGGCTTATTTGAAGACGAAATTGTGTTAATGGATGAAATTCACACCCCGGATTCTTCCAGATATTTCTATGCAGATACCTATGAGGAACTTCAGCTTAAGCAATTACCACAAAGGCAACTGTCAAAAGAGTTTGTGAGACAATGGTTAATTGAACATGGATTTATGGGCAAACCGGGACAGACAGTTCCTGAAATGAATGACGCCTTTGTATCGCTTATAACAGATCGGTATATTGAACTGTATGAACACATTACCGGATTGGTCTTTCACCGAAACGAGTCCCGGATAAATATTCCATACATCGAATCCATTATCATAGAAAAATTAAAATCGCTTCATTGACAGGAACGGAACAATCCGCAAAAAGACGTTCACTCTTCTATCTGCATATATCGGTATTCCTTTGGGGATTCACCGGAATATTTGGTAAAGTGATTACACTGAATGCTACGATGATTGTATGGTACCGATTATTGATAACCGTAGTCATGCTTTTCATATTATCTAAAGTATTTAAGCGACACGAACGCATCACCTTAAAGCAATTTTATCAGCTGGCCTATGTAGGCTTTTGGGTTTGTTTCCACTGGCTTTTATTTTACGCGGCTATTAAGTATTCAAATGCATCCGTAGGTATAAGCTGTATATCAACCGTAGCTGTTTTTACAACCTTCCTTGAGCCTCTGATGACCGGTAAACGGTTTAATCTATTAAACCTGTTACTGGCACTATCAGCCGCCGCAGGCATGTATATGATTTATAATGTACAGGAGTTTTACAGAACCGGCATACTACTAGGACTATTCGCGGCCTTGCTGAGTTCTTATTTTACTATTCTTAACACCAGGTTGATCCGAATACATAACTCAGAAACCGTAACCTTTTATGAACTACTCAGTGCCTTTATTATCCTGTCTATATTATTTCCGGCATACAGTTTTTTCGTGCAGGAATCGGTATTTCAGATTCCGGATTTCAGAGACATCATGTTGCTAATCATATTCAGTTTATTCTGTACCGTAATTCCGTTCAACCTGGCTACAAAGTCCCTAAAGCACATCTCCGCCTTTACGGCAAACCTGAGCGTTAACCTGGAACCGGTCTATGGCATCATTGCCGCTATTTTAATACTTAACGAGCAAAAGGAACTCACGCTGCCTTTTTATGCAGGTTCAACCCTCATATTATTGTCCGTTGTTATTTATGGAATTATTAACGGAAGACAATTCATGAAAACCCGTACAAATAAGGACTAGAGGGAATATTAACAATTGGGAAATGACCATAATTAAATAAAGCAATAACCATTACATTTGCGCGCAACTAAAAAAAACGTATGCCCACAAGAGTGCCTGCAGTTTTATTGCTTGACGACGGAACATATTACTCCGGTTTTGCAGCAGGAAAAATTGGTACCACTACCGGCGAATTATGTTTCAACACCGGCATGACCGGCTATCAGGAAATCTTTACCGACCCATCATATTACGGGCAGATTATGGTGAACACCCACGTTCACGTTGGCAATTACGGTATCAAACACGATGAAATTGAATCGGAATCAATTAAAATTGCGGGCCTGGTAACAAAAAGTTTTAATGTGACTTACTCCAGAAAATTGGCCGATCAAAATATTGAGGATTACTTTCTGAACGAGAATAAAGTTGCCATAACCGGTGTCGACACAAGAGCTATTGTGCGGCACATACGCGACAAAGGTGCGATGAATGCACTGATTAGTTCCGAAACAACCGATATCCAGACACTTAAAGTAAAACTTGATCAGGTTCCCTCTATGAGCGGACTGGAACTATCAAGCATAGTCAGCACCACTAAGGCCTACACGTTTGGAACGGAGGATGCTCCGGTGCGAATTGCCGTTCTTGATTTAGGTGTTAAGAAAAATATTTTACGGTGCTTTGCTGAACGAGGATGTTTTTTGAAAGTATTTCCGGCCCGCACCGACTATAACGAAATGGCCACCTTTAATCCTCATGGTTACTTTATATCTAATGGTCCCGGAGATCCGGCCTCCATGGATTACGCCATACATACCGTAAGAACTATACTGGATAAAAACCTGCCACTGTTTGGCATTTGTCTTGGGCATCAACTGCTTGCTCTTGCTAACGGCATAGAAACATTTAAAATGCACAATGGGCACAGAGGAATTAATCACCCGGTAAAAAATCTAATTACCGGTGGCTGTGAAATCACCTCACAAAACCACGGTTTTGGTGTGCTTCAGGAGGCCGTTCAACAAAACAAGGAGGTTGAGGTAACACACATCAATCTGAACGACCAAAGTGTCGAGGGTATTCGCCTCAGGAACAAAAAAGCCTTCTCGGTACAATATCACCCCGAATCGAGCCCGGGTCCTCACGATTCACGTTATCTTTTTGATCAGTTCATTCAACTAATAACTACATAAAAAAATAAAGCACTAATGAGTATCATAACTGACATCCACGCTAGGCAAATTCTAGATTCCAGAGGAAACCCAACGGTTGAGGCCGAAGTCTATACCTCCGGAGGCGCTATCGGTCGTGCCGCTGTTCCATCAGGTGCCAGCACCGGTAAACACGAAGCGGTTGAACTTCGCGATGGCGATAAAAAGCAATTTGTTGGCAAAGGGGTGTTGCGTGCTGTGGCAAACGTAAACGATCAGATCGCCCCTGAATTAGTTGGATATAGCGTTTACGACCAACACGATATTGACTACACGATGATGGATATCGATGGCACCGATAATAAATCCAATTTAGGCGCCAATGCCATTCTTGCCGTATCAATGGCCTGTGCAAAGGCGGCGGCATACGAATCCGGCTTACCACTCTACAAATATCTTGGAGGGGTTAATGCTCGTACCCTACCCATACCCCTGATGAATATTCTTAATGGGGGTGCTCATGCGGATAACAAAATTGATTTTCAGGAATTCATGATTATGCCCGTAGGTGCAGACACATTCAGCGAAGCATTACAAATGGGTGTAAGCACGTTCCATCATTTGAAAAATGTGCTGAAGAAAAAAGGATACAGTACGAATGTTGGTGATGAGGGCGGATTTGCTCCCGATATACAATCCAATGAAGAGGCCATTGAAACAGTGCTAAAAGCCATTGAATCAGCAGGATATAAACCCGGAAAAGATATCTTCATCGCTATGGATGCGGCTGTTTCTGAACTATATGATGAAAAATCCAAAACCTACCATTTTAAAAAATCAAACGGTAAAAAACTAACGACCGAACAAATGGTAAACTATTGGGTAAACTGGTGTAAGAAATATCCAATTGTATCCATTGAAGATGGTTTGGCTGAAGATGACTGGAAAGGTTGGAAACTACTGACTCAGGAACTGGGTAGTCGGATACAACTGGTTGGTGATGATTTATTTGTTACTAATGTCGATCGCCTTCAAAAAGGTATTGATGAAAAAGCCGGAAACTCCATTTTGGTTAAAGTAAATCAGATTGGAACATTGACGGAAACTATCGAAGCGGTGCAATTAGCCACCCGAAACGGATATACCAGTATTATGAGCCACCGGAGTGGTGAAACGGAGGACACCTTTATAGCCGATTTAGCCGTTGCTCTGGGATGCGGACAAATTAAAACCGGTTCAGCTTCACGCTCTGATCGTATTGCAAAATATAATCAGCTCCTACGCATCGAGGAGGAACTTGAAGGAGCCGCATCGTATCCCGGCTTGTCGTTTAAGTACATACCTTAAACCAACGGTCGCTTATTTATACACCATAACAATAGCCGGTGGATTAATTTACAGTTGACCTATGTTGATTTACAGATATTCATAGTATCGTTGTGTGTAATAAATAAATCAGTGAAGAAACGGTTCAGCAAATTTTCCGCACTATTTCGTAAGCGTAGAATCCCCTATTTGCTTCGAAACCGGTATTTCATATCGTCTATGGTATTATTTATTTGGTTATTATTTTTCGATAGCAACAACCTCATTTCCCAGGTACAACTTCGTTATGAAATCTGGAAGCTGGATCAAAAAGCCACATACTATAAAGAAGAACTCCTACGAATCAAGGAGCAACGAGCTGAGTTACTGAAAGGGCCGGAGTCGCTGGAAAAATTTGCCCGTGAAACCTATAAGATGAAGCGCGACAATGAAGATTTATACCTAATTATTCAGGAATAAACTGCACTCATCTACGTAGCGCCAAATTTCTGTAGTCTTCAGGTGTATCGATAGAATAACTTTCTTGATCGGTAATTGCGCAGGTTATACTAAAACCATTTTCCAGCCATCTGAGTTGTTCAAGACATTCAGCCTGTTCAAGTGATGATATTCCAAGCTTACTAAGTCGTTGTAAGGTTCCTTTATCATAACCATAAATACCAATATGTTTGAAATAGGTATGATGATTAACCCAATCTTGCTCAGGAATGTTTCTAAGATGGGGAATTGCAGAACGGCTGAAGTATAGCGCCTGCCCACCTGAACTTAATACTACCTTAGGCTTATTTGGATTAAACAATTCCTCCGATATTGTAATGGGTTTTACCAGTGTCGCAATACGTGCACCTTCATTTAAAAGTTGAGCAATCGCATCAATTTGCCCCGGATCAATAAAAGGCTCATCGCCCTGAAGGTTAATAACGGCATCTGCTTTAATGTGCATAGCGGCCTCAGCACAGCGATCCGTGCCGCTTTGATGAGAAGCATCAGTCATGACGTAGGGAATGTTGAGGGATGTCAGATGGTCAACTATGCGCTGATCGTCTGTGGCTACAACTACTTCACTGATTTGTCTTGCTTGCTTAGCCTGTTCATATACACGCTGTATCATACTCTTACCCTCAATGTCAATAAGGGGCTTACCCGGGAATCGAGTAGATGCATAACGTGCCGGTATAATCGTGATGATGTTCATAAAAGTTATTTTCTTACGACCAGATAATTACCCCGAACGCCAATGACAGAAACCATAGTTCCCTCATCTACAAAAACTCCATCCGCTACAGCCTCGTAGGTTTCCTTATCAATCTGAACCGTGCCGGATGGTTTCAATACCGTAATCGCACGTGCGGTGCTACCAATTAATCTGTTCAGCTCAGATATATTCTCTATGTATGCCGTCTGACTTTCCTGAGTCGTACTTAAAATAGCACGACTAAAAAAACGTGATCGTAATGCACGCCCTCCAAAGAGAATTGCACTCACTACCGCTAGTGAGAGTGTTAGTAAAACACGAAGTAAAGCATACAATACGGTGTCGGGAGCTGCAAAGCTGAAGTCAAAAACAAAGTTGTTAATGAGGCTTAGTGTAAGACCCATAACTACCAACACAATGCCTGCTATTCCGGCAATTCCGAACCCCGGAAAGAAAAAAAGCTCAGCGACGATGAGTAGCACCCCCACAATAAACATTACGATCTCCCAATTGGCGGCTAGGCCCTCAAGATATAAAGGAGCAAAATACAGTACAGCCGCAATGAGGCTGACAATTAGTGCAAAGCCAATTCCGGGTGATTGTAATTCAAAATACAAGCCACCAATGATTAGCAATAGCAAGATACTGTTTACAACAGGATTAATAAGAAATCCGATAATGACATCGATTGTCGTTATCTGATGATAGATGCATTCGTAATCAGTAATCTGTGCCTGTTGCAAAACTTCTTCTACATTGTTTGCACTGCCATTGCAATAGCCATATTGTATCGCTTCTTCTGTGGTCATCGTAATAATCTTGCCGGTATCGGCTATATTGGGAAGGTAGGCATTTGGCGTAACCATACCTTCAGCAATTTTAGGATCACGATTATTTTGTTCTGCCGTAGCACGCATCATACCACGCATATAAGACTGATACTTGTCCGGCAAGAGTTCACCATTTTGATTTACCACCGAAGCCGCACCAATGGTGGAACCTTTTTTCATATAAATGCTGTCGCAGGCAATGGATATCAGTGCACCAGCCGAAGCTGCATTTTGTTCAATCAGCACCATAACCGGTACAGGTGCATTTAAAATAATGGTACGAATAGAGTCTGCGGCATCCAATTGTCCGCCAAACGTATTTAACTGTAAGAGTATATAATCAACCTTTTGCCTTTGAGCTTCCTGAAAGACCTTGGATACAAGTCTCGATGCACCGGGAGCAATTTCTTCGTGCAGGCTAAAAACATAAACCCGCTTTTTGACTGCCTTTTGTGCAATTGCAAAATTTGGTATGATGTTTACTAATGTATACAACATCAAACTGCAAATGGTGATTAAATGATATTTCATAGGCTAAAGTTACATCGAACTGTAAATACTTTTAATGCGTTAAAGAACTGATAAGAAATCATATGAAGCTAATAACCCTAAATCTGCTGATAACCATATTCATCATAAGTGCTGTGGACTGTATAGCTCAGGAATCCGGCAATTATTCTTTAAAGGATGTTCAGGAATACGAAATCATCAAGGTACAGAAAGGACAAACACTATATGGACTCGCAAAAAATTATCAAACCACTGTTGCCAACCTCCTCGAACTTAATCCAAGCCTGACCGACAATAATCTCAGATCCGGTTCATCAATCAAAGTGCCCAAAATCAATGGTACCGGAAAGAATCAGAACACCAAACAGTCAACAAAAATAAATTCAGGTTATACCGGTATAGGACCTCAGCCGTTCCTTACACCACTCAATCATCGTGTGGCTAAAGATGAAACATTGTACAGCATTGCAAAAAAAACAGGCAATGATGTTGAAGTTCTCAAGATGTGGAACGATCTAAAGACTGATCTAATCAAGCCCGGACAAGAACTTATTGTTGGCTATACTGATGGCACATCCTCAGGTAACACACCAATATCCGGCACCTTTACTAAGGAAGATGCACAGGATTTGGCTAATATCATACAAACAGATAAGCAGTCCCCTCAAAAGAATATTACTACCGATGCCCCTTTAACAACAGTTGATAAAAAGAAATTACAAACATCACCGACGCTAACTAATGAATCGAATACAGTTTCTGTTCAGTCTGTAAACTCAACAAAAACTACTTCGGCAGGAAGCACTACGGTTAACTCAACAACCACGCCCATAACAAACCCGGTTGTAGAAGCTCCGAACACCGGCAAAGTTACTACCAGCATATACGATCAAAATAAGCCTGATACTAAACTGGTTTATCTGTCGGAGAAGGGATTGTGTACCTATACCAAAGGCAACAGTGGTGGCAGTTTTTTTGCATTACACCCTACTGCCCCCATGGGCACGATGATTAATGTTCGTAATATGATGAACAACACTAGTATTCAGGCAAAGGTGATTGGCCGACTACCGAATACTCCAGAAAATGAAAATATACTCATTAAGTTATCCGGCTCCGCCGCTGAGGCCCTGAAAGCTGTTGATGACCGATTCCTGGTTCAGATCAGCTACATGGGCTACGACACCGGAAAGAGTAAACAATAAACCGTGGTTTAAGGTTGGTTTAGGTTCGCCTGCTGTTTCTACAGCGGGCTTTACCTTTTTTACATCTACAAAAACTGCTGTGTATTTATACGAATTCGTTCCATTTACAATGAATACTATATGATATTTTAGTAGGTGAAGTTTTTTAGAATTCCTTAATACTTTTAAATAAATAAACCGATTTAATTATTGTTAAAAAAAATAGAATATTGGCTGTGTGGAGCAATTAACATCATTTTGCTGCTTTCTCTTTATTGGCCATTCATACAGTGGTTTGATAAACGGGTTGATGAAACCTTCGAAGCTCAGGGCATCACAACGGCCATAATCCTTAGTTTATGTGGTCTAATTAACCTATTTATCATTCGCATCATGTATCGAAACGAACCCTTTGATGTTATACTCATGCGACTTTTCAAAACAACAATCTTTGTGATCCTAATGTGCCTGATTATTTTAATATTCACCGGCATCGTTCTTCTAACTCAAACTTGATGTATTATATTTAATCATTGAAAAATAGTACATCAAAATAGCCACTCACGCTTTACTTTTGTTGCAGTTTTCTTTTTAAATGATACATCGAAGCAGAGCACCATTGCGTTTAGGTTTAGCCGGAGGAGGAACTGATGTGAGCCCCTATTCTGACTTATTCGGAGGAAGCATACTCAATGCCACAATCAATATGTATGCATATGCCTCTATTAAGCCAAATCAGGATAATAAAATTCGAATAATTGCACACGACCGAAATGAGCAATATGAGTTTAGTCCGACTGAATTTTTAGATATAAATGGACAGCTCGACTTATCTAAAGGGGTATATAATCGTATTGTTAAACAATTTAATACAGGTCCATTATCGATCGATATTAGTACTTATGTGGATGCACCTCCAGGTAGTGGCTTAGGTTCATCTTCCACGCTAGTAGTTGCTCTTGTTGGCGCATTTATGGAGTATCTAAAATTACCCTTAGGTGAATACGATATTGCTCACCTGGCCTATGCAATTGAACGTGAAGATTTAAAATTTGAGGGTGGTAAGCAAGATCAATATGCGGCAACCTTTGGCGGTGTGAATTTTATGGAGTTCTATCGTGATGATAAAGTGATTGTAAATCCGCTGAGGATTAAAGATAAATGGCTCTATGAATTAGAGAATAACCTTGTCTTATACTTTACCGAAACCAGCCGCCTATCCAGCTCTATCATTAAAGCACAAAGCGATAATGTTAAATCACACAATGAAAAAAGTATCGATGCCATGCATAGTTTAAAAGAGCAGGCTCAGCGTATGAAGGAAGCCTTGCTATGTGGTAACCTGAATCATATTGGTGAGATATTAAATTACGGCTGGCAATTCAAAAAACAAATGGCCGAGGGAATCAGTAATTCCCAAATAGACCGGATTTATGATGCCGCCATTCAGGCTGGAGCTACCGGCGGAAAAGTAAGTGGTGCAGGAGGAGGTGGATTTATGTTTTTTTATGCACCGGAAGACAGAAAGCATAAGTTAATAAAGACTCTTGAAGGTTTTGGCGGACGTGTAATGCGTTATCAGTTTACACCAAATGGATTGGTTACCTGGACTATTTAATAGAATAACTAAGCAAAGTATATTTTTGTAAATATGGAAGAGACCATATCTAAACTTATACAAAATTCGATTGACGTAAAGCAACGTGTGCTTCAGGACAATACCCTATTGAAAACCATTTCAGATTGCGTTGAGGTTATTCATCAATGTTTCAATAACGATGGGAAAGTACTGTTTTGCGGTAACGGAGGCAGTGCGGCCGATGCACAGCACCTCGCCGCTGAGTTCAGTGGCCGATTTTATACAGACCGAGAACCGCTCTATGCTGAAGCCTTGCATGTGAATACCTCCTACCTTACCGCAGTTGCAAATGATTACAGCTACGACGAGGTTTATGCCCGATTGATAAAAGCTAAAGGAAGAAAGGGTGATGTGTTGATTGCCATGTCTACATCCGGAAATTCAGGAAATATCTTACGTGCCCTGGAAACGGCAAATAACAGGCAAATGATTACTATTGGTTTTACCGGAGCCAGCGGAGGAAATATGAAACCATTATGTCGCTATCTTATCAATGTACCTTCAGTTGACACACCGCGCATTCAAGAGGTGCATATGCTCATAGGGCACATCATCTGTCAGCTTGTAGAATCGTTGCAATTTCCAAAATAATGATTGCACCCACTTCAGCAATCATATTGGCAGGCGGTATGGGCACTAGGCTCCGTCATGTACTGCCCGATATACCAAAACCCATGGCACCGGTGCGTGGAAAACCTTTTCTGGAATATATACTCCGTTATCTAATCCGTCAGGAATGCCATAAGGTTATCCTTTCTGTTGGGCATTTGCACGAGCAAATTCAGGATTATTTTGGTGAGGAATATGAACAACTGCAACTGCACTATGTAGTTGAAAAATACGCTCTTGGGACAGGTGGAGCCATTAAGGCCTGCCTGAATACACTAAGCCCGGAAGAGGATGTTTGGATTGTAAATGGGGATACTTACTTTCCTATCGACATGCAATTTATGGCTATCGAACATTTAAAAAATAAGGCTACAATCACTATTGCATTAAAGGCTATGGAAAAATTCAGTCGCTACGGTAGTGTAGCAATTGATCCAAGTCATTTGATCACGCAGTTTAATGAAAAGAACTATTGTGAAAAAGGCTTTATAAACGGAGGTATTTATCTGTGTAACGCATCTATGATCAATAACCTCCCAGAAGTTGATGTGTTTTCATTTGAAACCGATTTTCTGAATCAGCAAACAGAGACTAAAAATATATATGGCTATACCGAGGATGCTTATTTCATTGATATCGGTATACCTGAAGATTATGCTCGAGCCGAATCTGAGCTGCCCGATTGGTAATGAAATTAAAGTTCAGAACGATCAACTATGGCTTGAGGCAATTGTTTTGAAGCCCCGGCGCCTAACTTACGGATATCCTCAAGTCGCTTCACAATATTACCATTACCGGTACTCAGTTTGTTCATTGCTGATCCGTAGGACTCCTGAGCTCCCTGAAGTTTCTTACCCATTTCAATCATATCCTGAATAAATCCGGTGAACTTATCGTACAGCGCTCCACTTTGTCTTGCTATTTCAAGCGCATTATTATTCATACGGTCCTGACGCCACATCATCGAAATCGTGCGTAGTGTAGCTAATAAGGTAGATGTGCTTACCAGAACAATATTGCGTTCAAATGCTTCAGCCCATAATTCACTATCGTGTTGCACAGCCAGAGCAAAGGCAGGCTCAACAGGCATAAACATGATTACAAAGTCAACGGTGTTTAACTGATAGAGTTGTTGGTATTTCTTATCGCTTAATCCCTTTATATGATTTCGTATGGCCTGAATGTGTTGCTTCAAATGAAGTGCCCTAGTTTGTTCGTCGTCAGAAGAGGCATATTGCTCATAGGCGAGCAGTGACACCTTGGAATCGATAACCACCGATTTATTTTCAGGAAGCATGACTACTACGTCTGGCTGAAGACGTCGTCCGTCTTCGGAGGTCATACTGGCCTGTACGATAAATTCTTTATCACGAGTTAACCCTGATCGTTCAAGAATTTTTTCAAGTATCAGTTCACCCCAATTACCTTGTGTTTTTACGGAGCCCTTAAGTGCATTGGCCAAATTCTGTGCTTCCCGGGTGATTTCATTACTTTGTTTATACAGTTGATCAACTTGTGCTTTTAATGCACTGTTTACCTGTAAAGCCTCAGAATGCGTGCTTTGAACCTTATTCTCAAATTTTTCTATCTGATCCTTCAAGGGCTTTAATATATTTTCCATCCATTTTTGATGCGTTTGACTCAGATTATTTGTTTTTGCCTCAAGCACACTTTCAGCAATGAGTTTAAATTCAGATGTTAGTCTGGCATTTAATTCCTGAAGTTCCAACTGTTTCTCGGCAAGTTCCTTTTCCTGTTGTGCTAATCGAGTATTAGCTATGGCGAGCTGACTTAATTTATCCTCGTATACTTTTTGTTGTTCCAACTCGCGTTGTTCGATTTGCTTATTGCGAGTCTGCAAATCGAGTAATAATTGTTTAGTAGCCTGCAGTTCAGCCTGCTGTGTGATTTGTTTTGCCTGATTTCGCTGCGACGACAAGAGCCAGGCTATGGTAAAACCAACCAAAGAACCAATGAGCAGATAAATGATTTCCATAAATTTTTATTATGTATAAAAGTACGAAAACAGAACATCAACATTATATTCGATCTATTAAACGTTATGACTGAAGACTTCTTGTATTATATCTGGCAATTCAGGCTGTTTGACACATCACAGTTAAGAACCACTTCCGGTGAACCGGTCCATATATTAAATTATGGCATTCGAAATACGAACAGTGGCCCTGATTTTAGTAATGCCCGAATACGGATCGGATCCTATACGTTTGCCGGACAAGTTGAAATTCATACATACAGCAGTGAATGGCTTCAGCATAAGCATCATCTGGATAACGCTTATCGCAATGTAATCCTTCATGTGGTGTATGAGCACGATGCTTCCAATATTGATGAACAACGAATTAATAAGCCTACCATACAACTTAAGGGGTTATTTAATGAACATATTTGGAGCAATTATTTAGACTGGCTAAATACCAAACGAGAGATTCCTTGTGGTGACTCCCTGAGACTTATTCTTCCACAGCGTACGCATTTCTGGCTCGAACGGCTTTTTATTGAGCGGCTTAGCGACAAGGTTACCCGCATCAGAGAACTGTTTGATATTACCCTTGGGAACAAAGAAGAAATTGCATACCGTCTCCTGCTTCGATACTTTGGCAGAACGGTTCATGCCCCGGCCTATGAGCAGTTAAGTGTATTGCTTCCCTACAAACATCTGATGAAGCATTCTCATCAACTTGTAATACTGGAAGCATTACTTTTGGGTGTGTCAGGATTTTTAAAGATAAGCTCAGAAGACCCTTATATCAATACACTACAATCGCATTATGTATTTTACAAGGATAAGTATCAACTTGAGGAGATGGATGCCTCGGTATGGAAACTATTACGTATGAGACCGGTAGCTTTCCCGGGGCACAGGCTTGCACAACTGGCAGTATTGCTTCAACAAACCTTACCCTTATATAGTCGATTAGCCTCTATTCAATCGTTTATGGATTTCGAGAGTTTGTTTGATTTTCAGCTCAGCACGTATTGGAAAAATCATTATCACCTTGGTATAGCGGGTAATAAAATCAGTGAACGTCCGGGCATAGATTTTATTCGAAATTTATTTATCAATGTGGTTATTCCTTTGGTCTTCTTTGAGTCCGATTGGTCGGGTAATGATGACATAAAAGAGCGTGCCGTATATCTTGCCGATCAATTATCTGCGGAAGATAATCGTTTAACCCGCATGTACCATAAGTATGGACTTCATACTAAAACAGCATCAGAAAGTCAGGCTCTAGTTCAGTTATACAATCATTATTGCACGAAGAAAAAATGTCTTTCTTGCGCTTTCGGTCACGATATATTAAAGGATTGAATACATTTGTAAGAATGAAACGACTTAAGATTTTCATAGAAGAAAATGCTTTTGGTGTTTGTACCTTTTTAGGTGAACGTTTGGGAATAGCCGGAAATTACATCCGTTTATTCTTCATTTATGTAACGTTCATATCTCCAACGTCGCCGCTTGTTATCTATTTCATATTAGCATTCTGGCTGAATATGAAAAAGTATATCAACGAAGGCCGTAAGTTCTTCTCCGATTAAATCGGATTACTTTTCAAAAAACACCGGCAAGATATATCGCACATTCACCGGATGTGTGCCCTGCATTCCCGGTTTCCATTTCGGCATATTTTTAACTACATCAACAACCTGTTCAGCGCATTCAAATCCAATTTCATCTCGTAAGATCTCAGCCTGATTTACAGAGCCATCTCGCGATATCACCATTGATATTACTATTTTACCACCTATTGAACCAAGGCGGTTCCATCGATCACAATGTATGTTTTCGGCTAAGTATTGCATCAGCTCCGTCATGCCTCCCGGAAATTCAGGCATTACGCCCGGCATAATATGGATGATGTTGGATGAATCTGTTTTAGGATTAGTTGTTGAACCTGTTCCAGGAATACGATTAGTTCCAAAAGCGGTTGCAGTGTCTGCGCCAAACAATTGGACTTTTTCATTAGCGACCATCGAATTCGTTGTAGTATCCTGATCCAATAATACCGAATCACGAGTTAGGGTATAATTAAAATCCTTTTTATTAATTCTTACCGGCGGAGGCGTTGAGGTTTCAGGCTTGGGTATTTCAATCGTTTCAATTTCGTGTGCGACCGAATAACTTATTTCATCCGATGTGTTTGTTATTGTTGGGACTGCCTTATTGAGATAATAACAGATAAGAAAAAGGAATACTGTAATTGAACTACTAATCAGCAAAGATTGATTCAGGTGATTGGGATATTGTTTTCGCAGTTGATATGCTCCATAGTCTCTGTTGCGGTTTTGAAAGATCAAGTCATTGAACTCTTGTTGGTTGTTTCTGAAAATGTTAGAGAAAAGCATAATGTTTGGTTTACAGGAATAACGTATTTATAGGTCTTTATTATCCTAACAGAATAAGATGACATTAAAATGACAATTGCTTTATAGCCTGATATTTAAAACTCCCTGCTCTTCTCTAGAAATAAAGCAAGGCCATTTCGTTTTTCCTGATCCAGTTGATAACTGATGTGTTTGGTAAAGTAGTTATTAAGTGAAATATCGGGATATAAGGTCTGAAAGGGAGGGAGCCAATCATTAATTCGGTTTAGCCCATTTTCTAGTGCCCGATTAAATGCAATTGTAAATTCACTTTCCAACGGAGTGTTACTAAGCCAGGCCGCATAAACGAATGGAAGTCCGGTTAGCTTTTTCCAGTAATATCCTAAATCATATACATAAGGATAAACCTTGTGCCAAGCGAATGAACGATCGCCAATAACTAAACCGGCCACACCGTCCTGTAAATCTGACTCATACCCCACATAAGAGGGCTTTAAGGCCGGAGTTAATTTAAAATAATCTCTGAGTAACACTTTACTCAATGCTACTGATGTGCGCGACTCCGAATCTAAAAGTAATGTATGGCAGTGCTCAATAGGCGTATTGCTGAATATACATACAGAGTGCACTTTATCTGTACTTCCAATGCAGTAATTCGTATGAATATGAGGGCTTGATAGTGAGTGCATCACTTTTACCGGAACCAGACCGATATCCAGTTCACCGGAAACGAGAAGTGCCGCAATCTCTGCAGGAGGCAATACCTGTAAATGTAGCTGTCGGATTACAGGATCGTGGAGTATACCCTCCAAAAAGGGTTTTGAATTGAGATAAGAAACAACACCAACTCTATAAATCTTCATTCAGATGCGACAGGTTGTTGTGTTCAATCAAATGTATTGCACTGCCATTATCCAACAGTCGGTAAACACTGGTATTCCGGTGATGAAACCGATCCATTTCCTGCAAAGGCTGATTAAGCATGGTGCTGAGTAAAATGCGCATCGCTCTTCCGTGAGAGCAAACCAATATTTTGCTGTATGGCTGGCTTCTGTAATGTGTTATGAAGCGAAGATGTTTTTGTTTTAATTCGTGAGGACTTTCACCGTTGACAATTTTAGCATCAAGATTTCCACGACTCCATTCCGTAACAAGTGCATGAAATTGTTCCCTGACTGCATGCGATGACGGTTTGCCTTCCAAACTGCCCCATGAGATCTCGTCAAGATCTTCGGTTTTATACCAAGGTATTCCCGACTCTATAAAAGGCATCACTGTCTGATGCGTTCGGATCAGCGATGATGTATATACCACTTCAAATCCGGTACTCTTATAATAATTATAAAATAATTTGGCCTGCTTAAGGCCCATTTCATTCAGGGGTGGATTCTCTCCTCTACCCTGTATTGTATTTAACCGGTTTAACTCCGTTTCTCCATGTCGAACAATGACAATGTCTCGAACCACTTATAATTATTGAATGAGTGACTTAAAATGCATAACAATTTTTGCGGCGTCCGACTCATTGGTCAATTCAAAAGATTGTAAAATACTATTGAGTAACAGTTCGATGATTTGAGCATTACTGCAAGGCACATAGTAACGGGTTTCGGCCTCAATGTTAATTCGTTTCAGAAACAGCGTAATATCATCGCGGGTGAATATAATTCCCTTATTCAGGCAGTTAATATAAAATAGAATGCTTTTTCGCATTTCATATTCATTCTCAGTTCCTTCAAGCTGTTGTGTGTGATAGCTGAGTATAAAATGCTGAGGTAGATTAACCCCACACACCGGCATATCGAGCGAGCGTCCAACAATGAGATACAATAGCCCTAATGAAATGGGATTCCCTTTTCGGCTATGTAATAGATTTCCGATGTAGTTATTATTAACATCAAATAAATTCTGATTATTTGCACCAAATCCCTGCAGACTGTAAAATACATGGTTAAACACGTTAACCTCTTCCAAAGGAGTAAGGTTATAATTCATTTCAAGCCAAATAGCTTTCTTTAGTTTATCGAGTGCCTGTTTAACTTTTTGCTCGTCAAGACCTGTTTCGAAATAAGAGGAAATAGCCAGATAAGGCTCTAGTATATCCTGCTGATCAGTCTTTTTCCAGATAGCGAGCCTTTTACAAACCTCGTCGAATTGAATAGATTTAATAATATGGCTGATCTTGGTAAGCACCGTCTTATCCAATTGCTGTTCTGTAAACGACTCCAGCCTGGGAATAATTCCCGGACCGCAGGATATTAATTTCTGCTGAACATGCATATATACTTCACTATCGGTATCATCAAGCAATAGAATTAATGCATCAATTTCTTGTTCTTTCATATATGGGTGAATTATGTCCGCTGTGAAAGTACCCACTACTCGTATAGGATGAAATACGTGATATCCAATCGATTCACACAACTGGTGTGGAGTAATTTTATTTTGTACAAAAAACAAAAGACAATCTAACTTTGAACTGTTCATAACCTCATAAAAAACAATCATTGCAAACTCCTTTAAATATTGCTTTTTCTCCTTGTCCTAATGATACGTTCATTTTTTATGGTATGATCCACAAAAAGATCGATACCTCTATAGACTACCTCCCAACACTTGCCGATGTGGAACTATTGAACAAGCAAACCCTGGCCGGAAGTAACATAATCAGTAAAATCAGTTTTGGAGTACTTCCATTTATTCGCAATCAATACACCCTTCTTCAATGTGGCGGGGCTCTTGGTTTTAAAAACGGACCTATGCTTATCGCGGCTAAACCAATTGACCTAAATCAACAGCCATTACGTTTCGGCATTCCGGGCGAATCCACTACCGCAACTAAACTATTGCGTTATTTCTATCCACACTTGACAAATAAAAAGGAATTACTTTTTTCCGATATTGAAACAGCCCTTCTTAATGGAGCTATTGATCTTGGCCTCATTATTCACGAGAGTCGTTTCACGTTCCAATCAAGAGGGTTAATTGAGATTGCTGACCTGGGCGAACAGTGGTTCAGGGAATTTAATCTGCCATTACCACTCGGAGCAATCGTATTACGCAATGATTTTATAGAATACCGAGAACAGATCGAACAGGATATTCGCAACAGTATTCAGTTTGCCTATGATCATACCGACAAGGCGATGCCCTATATCAAACAGCACGCTCAGGACATGTCGGAAGATGTGGTGCTAAAACATATTAATCTATATGTAAATCAATATTCCTTGGATATCGGTAAGGATGGCGCAGAAGCGATAAAACAGTTGAGTAATTTATCGACTGCTAAACGGGTTTAGAAGTTGTTTCTTACAATTCGCTTAATATGCCGGATAAACTCTTTTGAGCCAAGTATTTTAATGTCTTCAGCAAAACCCATAACAAATCGGCCGGGGGCCTGAAAACTCTGAACCTTGCACTTAAGGTGATATCGGTCCGTATCGGGATTTTTATTGATAAAATGTGTACTCATTGGAAATTCCTCCTTCATCATCAAGTATGCTCGAAGACTCATATCCAGTTCTATTTCTTTATCGACCTGATTTCCCTGATATCCGAATAAGTCAGGTTTATAGAACTTGTGTAAGTTCTCATATTGCACCTTGCGGTCCAGCACCTCAACAGACCCCATTCGTTCTATGTTGAAATATTTATTTTGCTTCGACTTTATTTCAAAAGCTGACAGCGAATCATAATTATCCGTAAAGCACATTGGCTCCACGATTCGGTCAGTAACCGTTTGACTGTTTGCTGATGAATAGTTGCGGATCAATAACTGACGCCCCTGAATGATAGCAAGTGATATCTGTTCAATAATCAAAGACAAATGAGCATTAAATACTAGCTTTGAGGCTACATTTACCTCGCTGCGTTGATGAATTTTTTGTAAAACGCTATCGGCTAGTTTTACCCGTTTTCCGGACGAACGTATTAATTTTTCAAGATAATCTGACTCCTGTTCTGTAAAGGGCAACGTATCGTGGTTGCAGGTAATCCAGATACGATTAGTCCCATCTTTCTCAATGGTAAATCCAAGATCACTGAGCATATCGAGATAACGATATACTGTTCGTTCAGAAGTATTCAGAAATCGGGTAATATTCTTTATTGACTTAGCCGGTCTTGCTTTGAGATAATTAATCAATTGAAAAACCCTGTAAATTCTGTTTTGATTGAACATCTGAAAAATATTTTGTCAAATAAAGTCAAAATAACACAAAAGCAAGATATCCTGACTCTATTTGACAAACTATATCTATTCATTTGTCCACTAATTATTACACAATTATCAAATCGATGAAAATCAATATCGGTTTTCATCGTTAAAGAGTGATGAGGATAGCAATAGTCTTGTTATCAGACATTAGGTAACAACCTATAAACAGCTGCGGTCCTATTAAGAACCAATCTTCATCACTCTATATATATAAAGCGTATTACTCCCGGATTATTACTATTTTACTAATGCTGACATTGCCCGTAAGATCGGTATGTGTTAATCGATAGATGCCACTTGGTAAATTACTGCTGTCTACCGTATAGATTGAGCCAGGCATTTCGAATTCTTTAACCATACGCCCCCACATATCGGTAATGAATACGTAGGCCATCGGCGTTCCTTCAATAGTAAAAGTTTGATATGCCGGAGATGGATAAACCGATAACGCTGATTGCCCGGGTGCTTCAATATTAACAGCCAGCAGTTGTACAAGGTTTGAGCGAGCGGAACATCCATTAGCGTCGGTAACTACAACACTGTAATAACCGTTTTGAGTAGGAATGTAATTTTGATTCGTTGCTCCGGTAATAGGCTGTTGCGTACTGGGAAATATTCCGAAATACCATTGTAGACTTCCATTGGCATTCGTATTTAGCTCCCCGTTTGTTAATGTAGCAACTGGCACATCAGGTGATACTGTTACGGTGATACTCTGCGAATACGTTTTAAGATTTCCACCAAGACTGATTACCAGTCTATAGGTGCCGCTTTGTGTAGCTTCATAGGTGGGTTGGTCCCCGTCGGGGATATCGTTATTGTTTAATTGCCATTGATAGTAGTAGCAAGGGTTTATCGTATTGGGTACCAGCTTAACTTTTTCTCCAAGACAGATGTTTGTTGAACCCTGAGCGGCGATATTAGTAGAAACCGGAGTTGAACCTTTTACATATACCGCATAACTGCGTGCGGGAATATCAACATATATTTCCTGATTATTGTTGACTATAGCATATCCGGAAGCAACATTTCCGGTAACATCAAACAGAGTGTCGCCTATGTTAAGTTGATATCCGGGCCACATATTTAATTTCTGGTACACCTTCATAGGTTCACCCGAAAAATTTATTGCGGCAACAACACCATTTCCGTTGCTACAGGTTCCGTTGGTACCTCCTAACTGATAAATTAATGCATTCGATGAAGACCCGCTGGTAAAAAATGAACTGAAGGGTGTGTTATAGCGATTCAGATATTCTCGATATCCGGCATCCTTAATATATCGTTGATAAGCACTGATTAACTTATTAATTTTAGGAGCATAGCCCGGAAATTTATCTGTTAAATAATCTTCATAATAAACACATGGTGTACCAACAGTGGGATTGGTTAGGATATAGGCATATCCCAGTATAGGATCGTTATCCACGCGGTTATAGTCTTCTCTGAAATCGTGATTATTTACAAAGCTGACTGCATTAAGTCTGCTCATATTCTGATTATCCACCATACCGGCATTAAATACATTTCGGGCAT
This sequence comes from Bacteroidota bacterium, assembly GCA_014190535.1. Lineage (GTDB taxonomy): Bacteria > Bacteroidota > Bacteroidia > Chitinophagales > UBA10324 > BJGO01. The sequence continues at coordinate 23,028 of BJGO01000020.1, forward strand.
CATATCCAAAGGCATCACAGGCATCGCGCAGGGCCGCTTGCAGATTAAAGTCAAATAATCGATAGATAATTGAATCCTTCGTCGAATTATCCATGAAATTGTATACATCGTCAACGCGTGATTTTAAAACAACCGGATCATAATCGTATGCCTCGCCAACAACCATTTTTGGATTGATACCCTGACCGTGAAGATGATCAAACAAATCGCCCAGAAACCAGGAGGGCATATGTTTAACCGCATCAATTCTAAAACCTTTTATATCAACGTCATCAACAAGCCATCTGGTCCACGCTCTCAATGAGTCATTTGCGGTAGAGGACTGATCGACATCGTAAAAGAACCACATCCAGTCTGTATCTCCGCATAAACAAGTCGGCTGTCCATTAGGCCTGAAATTCATATAGTTGAATTGTCCGCGACCTGAAGGTACACTTTGAAATGAGGTATAGGTTTGATAAATCATCTGCTGTTGGATATTAGAATTGGTTCCGGTATACCAGATACCGTATATAAAGTGATCGGAGAACGCTCCGCTGTTCATCATTGAAATAAATATCGTATCCACATTAAAAAAATCC
>BJGO01000021.1 GCA_014190535.1 Bacteroidota bacterium
CCTGCCGGCTATTTTTGGCGAAGTGGATGTACTCAAAACCATTCAACTACTGCCCGGCGTTCAAAGTGGTAATGAGGGCAGTGCCGGATTTTATGTTCGCGGTGGCGGACCGGATCAGAATCTAATCCTGCTTGATGAAGCTACGGTTTATAACAGTTCTCATCTTTTTGGTTTTTTCTCGGTTTTTAATCCAGATGCCATTCATAATGCAACCATATACAAGGGAGGCATTCCGGCAAGTTATGGTGGTCGTGTTTCATCCGTTCTGGATATCCAGATGAAAGAAGGAAATAATAAATCATTTCATACATCCGGAGGTATAGGCCTGATTGCATCCAGGGCCACAATAGAAGGCCCGCTGGTAAAGGATAAATCATCATTTATGCTATCCGGAAGGCGCACCTACATCGATGTTCTTGCGGCACCTTTTATTCAAAATCGAGAGTTCTCCGGCACCGGGTATTATTTTTACGATTTCAACGCCAAAGCCAACTATACTTTTTCAGATAAGGACCGCCTGTTCATTAGCGGATATTTTGGTCGTGATGTTTTCAGTTTTAAAAACGAGGAATTTAACATTGCCATACCCTGGGGTAATGCAACAACTACTATTCGTTGGAATCATTTATTCAACAGTAAATTGTTTATGAATACCTCAGCGATATACAACTCGTATAACTTCAGAGTTACTGCCGAACAAAATAATTTTGCTATAACACTGTTTTCCGGCATTCGTGATTACAACCTCAAAACAGATTTTGATTATTATCCGAATGCACTTCACGAAATTCATTTTGGAGCTAATTATATATTTCACCGCTTTACACCAAGCACCTTTAGCGGACAAAGTGGTGATACCGAGTTTAGTCCACAAAACATCAGCCCTCAATTCGCTCACGAATTTGCTGTATATGCTTTGGATAAATATACCATCACCGAAAAACTTGAGGTCAATTATGGATTGCGATACTCTTTATTCGGGCAGGTTGGTCCGTATACTAAATATATTAACGACTTCAGAGGTATCCCCACGGATTCGGTGTCTTGGAACAGTGGCGAACTGGTTAAGTTTTACCATCGACTGGAACCCAGAATCCTTTTGCGCTACACCGTTGACAAAGTCTCCAGTATAAAAGCATCCTTCAATATAAATAATCAGTTCATACACCTTGTGGCAAATAACGGCACTACACTACCAACCGATATTTGGGTGCCAAGTTCTGCCCGAGTAAAGCCTCAAACCTGCTACCAGTATGCATTGGGCTATTTCAGGAATTTTTTCAATAACAAGTGGGAAACCAGTGTTGAGGTTTACTACAAGAAGCTCCTGAATCAGATTGAATACAAAGAGGGCTATACGCCCTCAGCGAACGAGCAACTGGAGGAGAGCTTTGTGTTTGGAACCGGAGACTCAAAAGGTCTCGAGCTTTTTTTAAATAAAAAATCGGGCGACTTCACCGGCTGGATCAGCTATACCTTATCCTACACCAACAGAACTTTCCCCGATCTCAATGGCGGTAAAACCCTTCCATACCGATACGACAGACGCAATGTGTTATCCGTTGTGGGGAACTATCGCATTAATGATCGCTGGACATTGGGTGCTGTATTTGTTTACAATACAGGTATTGCCTACACGCTACCGGTGGCTAAGTATTTTTTTGAAGGCTCCGTGGTTACCGAGTATGGACCGATCAATTCATTCCGATTAGCCGCTTATCATCGCATGGATATTAGTGCAACCTACGATGGTAAAAAACGCAAGCACGTTGATGATAGCTGGACTTTCAGTGTTTACAATGTATATAACCGACTCAATCCGTTTTTTATCTATGATGAAATTACCGGTGTATTTCTTCAGGATCCCAGTATTAACATACAGGCAAGGCAAGTAACGATTTTCCCGATTCTGCCATCAATAACCTGGAATTTTAAATTTTAACAATGATGAACAGATTAACATTAATCGCCTTATGCCTCACCGTTTTTATGGTATCCTGCGAGAAGGATGTTTTATTTGACGAGCCGGATTTTGATGATCGTCTTGTAGTTGAGGGACGTATTGAAACCGGTCAGCCTCCGTTTATCTTATTGACAAGAAACTCAAAATACTACGGCACCACTTCATTAAGTGATATTGGAAATAGTTTTGTAAATAATGCTATCATTAAAGTTAGTAATGGTATTGATACCGTAACCTTATCTGAACTGGTTTTTGATACCGCCGGCGTTTCGGTTAGTATTTACACAGACCCCGTGTTTTTTACCAATCCTGATCAGGCTAAAATTATTGGCACACCCAACACTACGTATTATTTATGGATTGAAGCAGAAGGCGATGTGGTGTCTGCCGTAACCACCATTCCGGACGCTCATCCACTCGATTCTATATGGTTCATAGACAATCTCGTTTCCGATCGCCCCGATTTGGTAAGGCTAATGTGCCGGTATACAGATCCGCCGGAACCCGGTCAGTATGTTCGTTACTTTACCAATCAGAATAATACGATCTATCTACCCGGTTTGGCATCGGTATTTGATGACCGGCTAATCAATGGAACTACTTTTGATTTTTCACTCGATAGAGGGGTTAACCGAAACGATACTATAGATTTTTCTGATTACGGATACTTCTATAAAGGTGATACTGTATCCGTTAAATGGTGCAACATCGATTTTGCTACTTACAACTTTTACAACACCCTCGAATTTGAATTGAATAGTGGTGGCCCTTTCAGTTCGCCTATCATTGTGCAGGGTAACATTCAGGGCGGTTTGGGTGTTTGGGCGGGCTATAATTGTTCCTTCAAGAGTTTAATCATTCCTGAATAAACGAATACGTACCTTTAGAGCATGAAAATCAGGAGAGCTGATCAACGCGATTCGGCAGCACTATTAAAACTATACCGATGTGTTGCAGATGTTGAAGGTGGTATATCCCGTAATACCAATGAAATTAATGAATCGTTTATTGATGAAATCGTAACCAAAGCTTGTAACGGTGGCTTTATATACGTGGCCGAAAATCCATTCCATAATGACATTCTTATCGCTGAAATACACACCTATCCAACCGGAATTCAATCCCTGCAACACACCTTAGGTCACCTTCAGATTGTTGTTCACCCTGATTTCCAGGGTACAGGAATTGGGCGTAGGATCTTTTCAACTTTACTACAGGACATCACATCTAACCATAAAAAAATTGCCCGGGTTGAATTAATAGTAAGAGAATCCAATACGCGGGCAATTACATTCTATAAAACACTAGGGTTCAGGGAAGAGGGATTATTTGAACGACGCATTCTTAATGCCAACGGTGATTTGGAAAGCGATATACCAATGGCTTGGTTCAATCCAAATTTTATACAATAGCGTATTATCTTAAGTTTTCACTATTTTTTCTTACCTCCACCAAGGATAGAGAATTCGACATATCGCTTAGGATGAAGTTTAATGTCTTCTATGAGCAAGTCCAGATTTTTGCTGGACTTCTCCAGGTTTCGGTATAGTTGTTCGTCGTTGATAAGCATACCAAGTGTGCCTTGTCCTGAATGAATTCGTTCTAGAAGTAATTTTACCTGAGCCAGGTTGATGGCCGCATCATTGATAACCTCTTTGATATGGCTTTGTTGCAAGCTGTCACTGAAACTGCTGGCATTAGCCAAAATAGTGCTAATTGTTTTTTCATTATTTTTCAGATTGAGTGTAATGCTTTCCACATTCTGAAAAATTCGATCGAGTCGTCCTACATTGTTATCAATCAGATTATTAAGCTGTCCCGTGCTCTGATCCAGTTTTTCCAGGGTAGATTGAATATTATTTACAGAGCTGATTAAGCTTTTACGGGTATCAGGGTTGAGTACTGACCTCACGATGGTCATAACAGAATCAATAGAGCTTAACAGGTTCTCTGCTTTTTGTTTTACAGGTAACATCTCAGCACGCACGCTACTGGTTAAACTCTCCTGAACCACAGAGAGCAGCGTGTCCGTATTTTCGTGTAGCTCCGCATTTTGACTAAAATTCAAATCGATGGCTTTTGAACCCAGTAAATCGGCACTTATAATTTTAGCCACGGTGCCCTTTGGTATCTCAATATCTTTTCGCACGGTAAATTTCACAATGACGGTTTCCTTGTCTTTATCTAGCGACATTTCGGTAACACGTCCCACATTCATCCCGCGCAATTTAATCGGATTCGATAGTGCCAGACCGTCTACAAATTTGTACTTGGCATAAAAGATATTGGACGAGGTAAAAAAGTCGCGCCCCTGAAGGAAGTTATATCCTATGATGAGCAGTACTACGGCAAGGGTAGTTAAAGCGCCTATTTTAGTTTCATTTGAAATTTTCACAAATACTTAATCCGGTACGAACCTTCAAATATAACGTAAAGCAGTTATTGCTTGTTGGTTACTTTGGTTAACGTCTTGTATGGAAACATGAATTAGCCGCACTTATTCAATTTGGAGACGCATAACATACTGATCTTCCATTTGGCCTTGTATGCTAATAAAATAAAGTCCTTTTGGGGTATCTGAACTAAGCAGTACCTGATGATGGGTTGAACCTTTTGTATCCGCTAATGCCGTTGACCTATAGATGACCTGGCCTATAATATTGACAACCGATACCTTATAGGCGTTGGCGGGTGCGCCCGAGTAAATATCTACATAGAAATTGTGGCCGGCCGGATTGGGGTATATCTTAACCGTTGTCAACTCAGGTGATAGCTTGTTAGAATTCATATCCTGACCTGAACTGTTTAAGTAACTAAATAATAGGAATAGCTTCAAAAGGAAAAACAATCTCATAGGTTACTATTTAAATCATATCCACTCAAGTATTGTGCCGTTTAATCATTTAATAATGACAAATACATATTCCTAATAACATATTTTTCAGGCAACGTGAACTTTGAACCACTATATATGTTAAGTTTACAAATCAATTTATGTCAAAAACAGCCCAAAACAAAGCGGAGTATACTAAATCCGCAAGTTCCACTGATGATAAAGTGGTAATCTTAAAAAAAGTAACAGAAATATCTGATGACCACATTGGCACAGCCACCGATACCCCATTGCGCCCTGATGCCTTTGAGTTAAGTAATGAAGAAAAGAGACTACGCATTGCGGCACATTTCCGCTCTATTATGGAAACACTAGGTCTGGACCTAACGGATGACAGCCTTAGTGGAACGCCTGACCGTGTTGCCAAGATGTATGTTGAAGAAATTTTCAGCGGCTTAAATCCAGAGAACAAGCCTCGTATTTCCTTATTTGAAAACAAATACAAATACAAGCAAATGCTTGTAGAAAAAGATATAACGTTTCACTCATTTTGCGAACACCACTTTGTACCAATAGTAGGCAAGGCACATCTGGCCTATATGTCCGGAGGTAAAGTCATCGGGCTTTCTAAATTGAACCGCATCGTACAGTATTATGCAAAACGACCGCAGGTTCAGGAACGCATGACTATACAAATCAGTAAAGAACTTAAAGAAGTCCTTCAAACGGAAGATGTAGCAGTTGTTTTGGATGCCGCACACATGTGCGTACAATGCCGTGGTGTTCAGGATGTAAACAGTTCTACCATCACCTCGGAATACTCCGGGCGTTTCGTTGATGCTGATACCCGCCGTGAGTTTTTGAACTACATTCAGTACAAAACCACCTGATCATTACTGTTAGGTTTGACACCCATCATTTCTTGTAATTGTTTGCATGGTTTTCTGTGAGGTGATGTGTTTAGGAATAAGCAGATTAGCACTTTCAAAGCCTTGCTTGTTACTAAATCAGCCTTCACGTTATGAACACGCAATTACCCTACATGGTATAATTGAGAATTGAATTATTGTTTAAGTCGTTCTGAAAAATCATATCGATTGGATAATCTTCATTGAATAGCAGAATATACAACATCAGGAAAAGATTCGTGGTAATTCAATCTGGTATTGAACTGTAAATTAACATCTGACAAAACCATGTTATTATTGGTCTGAAAAAAAAGGCTATTCATCGAACGATTATTGCATTCCTTGTATAATAAAATAAATTTATGTCTATGATTAGGAATTCATTAATTATAGTCCTTCTTACTTTGTTTATTTCGATAGTTTGTCAAGCTCAACAGCGAGCGGCATACTTTCACCAAAATGATTTGGATGGAATTATCAAAGTAGTTTCGATTTCAGACAACACCGTTGTTTATACTAATGGTAAAATCGTTTACAAGCAGGATGCACGGGGTATGGTACTTCACAAATCACAATTGAACCTATCGGGCAATGTTATTATTAAATCTTTGATACCCCATAATCAGGGGGTATATATCCTGTATCAGATAATTACAGGTACCGGTACCGTTCAATTCGGAGTAGTTAAGCTTAATGAGAGTTTGCAATCGGTGTGGTATAGGACATTTAGCACGGCCTCCGGATCAGCATTGGCTTATGCCATAGAAACCGACTCCGATGCGTTATATATTGCCGGAAATAGTTGTACCAATGGATTTACCCTTACTAAGTTGAGTCATTCCGGAGAATTAATCTGGAATAAAACCTGGCAGAGCGGTTCCGGAACTCTAGTGCCCGGACAAATATGGATCAATCAGTCCGGAATTCATGTTTTCTGCAAGCGATATGCTAATGCGCAACATAGTTTACTCTCGTGCACAATGAATCAGGATGGCTCTGTGATAAAGTCTACTTCTTATGCGCTGGGTAGCTCATTTACCATACGCAAGGTTCTTGAATTCGGAAATAAATTCCTGATACTGATTAATCATAATGAGGGTTCATCATCCTCTGAACTCATAGAAATTACAAGCACAACAACGAACAGCTATTTATTTTCTATGGCATCACCTCTGCAATTGCATGATATGGCCATTCTTAATCAATCGGTGTTCTTTTGTGGAAATTATCTGGCCGACGCTAATCAGAATCTTAATGCTGTCCTATTATCCTGCGATGCATCGATTAACAACAACTGGATAAAAGAACTAGGCAGTGAATACAACAATCAAGCTGGTTATGATGATGCCCATTCGATAGCCTCATTGGATGAAACGCTTGTTGTATGTGGCATCAATGCTGATAAAGGGTATACCGTCTCCTTATCGGATGATCATCAGGCTGCGTGTCAGGGAAATACTATGGCTCCGGCTACAATCCAAAAAACTATGGTAAACAGTAATACTATAAATCTGTATCCCTATACGACAAGCGATTATGTGATACAATGGAGTAATTGTAACAGCCAGAACCTAACTTCCGAAACGCACACCTTCTGCTCCTATGAGTTGTTCACCGTGTCGGCTCTAACTGAAATTAGTAAGCAAACAGAGTCCTTGCTTGTTTACCCCAATCCGGCCAATAATCAGATTCATCTTAACCTTGAGTCTTGTTCCGGTACTTGTTATTGGACGTTAATGCGTTTGGATGGTATTATTGTAAATTCCGGTTTGTTCAGTTCCGACAGGCAAACCATTATTCCAACAGAACACCTGATGAACGGTTATTATATCATCCATTGCATATCAGGAAATTATGTGGCTTTTGCACCGGTTATCATTGCGCATTGATTCTTTGAACAAATCGTATAACTTTTAAAAAATATCGTCGTAACACGTTAAAATTTTCAAAAAAAGGGCTTTTCCGGTTTTTGATAAAAAATCATTTAACGTTATGCGAAGACACATACAAAAAACAAGAACCACTGTACGTACATCATTAAGAAACCGATTGGTATTAGGTCTTGCAGGAGGGCTCTTTTTATCCACGCTGTTAATTATTGTTATAATCAATAATAAAACGGAGAATGGTTTTGCCGATACTGCTAAAACCTATACGCTGAATTATCCTGATGTAACCTTCAAGAGAGTAATACGAACATCAGATAACCACTTTGTTTTAACTGATGGTAAAAAGTTTATCAAAACAGATAGTGCAGGAACAGTTTTATGGAAGAAACATCTGGAAACCAACTTTTCATTATTAATACAATCTTTCTGTGAACTGAGCGATGAGGGTTTGGTTGCCGTATGTCAGATTATTGGCGCAGACAATGTTGCCAGAATTTATCTGGTAAAACTGGATAAAGATGGAAATTATATGTGGAGTAAGGTGTTAAGCAAGGAAAGCTCTGAATTTGCATATTGCATTACTGCTGGGCCTGACAATGATTTTTATCTCTGTGGAACCGGATGCAGTACATCGAACTTCATCCTGAAGATGAATGGCGCAGGGGAGCAGGTTTGGGCTAAAGATTTAAAGGCCGGAATTACTCTCGGTTCGGCTCAGCGCATTGCGTACAAGGATAATTATTTGTTAATCAGTGGTCGAATTCAGAATGGAAGTACTGATGAGTTGTATTTATTAAAAACCGACTTAAACGGTAATCCGGTATTGTCCCGTCGAATGACCATGCAAAAGTCATTTAATATTAAAGTACTTACATTCAGCCCCGACGGAGGATATATAGTATCCGGAAATTATTTGGGCGCTTCAGGTGCGGACAACCCGTTTATACTTAAAACAGATCAGAATATGAATGCCATATGGATGCATGCCTATGGTGTTGACGGTATCGAAAATATCAATGATATCGCTGTTAATGGAAATTCAGAATTATACGTAGTAGGTAATGTGTTTATTGATAACATTCAAAACATCAATACCTTATTGTTCAAAACCGATCAGTCGGGAAATGTACTTTGGCAAATGCATGCCGGTAGCGAGCAATTAAACGGCGCAGGCTATGATGATGGCCTTTCAATTGCATCCTTGAATCATTCCGGTTTTTTAATTGCCGGTTTTTCAAATGGGGGATTCATTACAAGGGTAGATGATATGGGTAATGGATTTTGCTTTCAGCGTTTACTGAATATGAGTGTTTCTGATGTTCCAATATCTATGCTAAATGTGAGCTTTCAACAAAATATTATATCCTTATTTAATGAAAACCCAATTACGCCACAGGCAGGTATATTGAATCTGGCAAATCCTGATATATGCTATGGAAATACCAATACCGATCAGGGTTCGGATGGTGGTACAACCACAGGAACCACATCGATTAAAGATCAGGGTATTACAATGGGTATCTATCCTAATCCCGGAAATGGTAACATCACCCTTGAGTTAAATAACGAGTTAACCGAACCCGGTGTTATTAATGTTTATGAACTATCTGGCAGATTAGTTCGAAGTCAGGAGTTAATGCCTTATCAAAAAACACAACGTTTGGATTATTCGCAGTTACCTGCAGGCACCTATATCATTCAGCTGTTTGACAGACAACAGGTGATAGCAAATGAGAAAATGATCATCATGCACTAAACGCCGATGGTGTCTCTGGATGTTGACGTTCCGGCTGAACGTTCTATGTAAGAAATGATTTCTCCGGCAATATCCAGTCCGGTAGCTGTTTCAATACCTTTCAATCCGGGTGAGGAATTTACTTCGATAATCAGCGGACCGCGCGCAGATTGTAGCATATCCACACCTGCAATGCGGAGGCCTAGCGCTTTGGCCGATTGAATCGCCGCGTCTTCTTCCTCCTGAGTCAGGTGAATGACACGGGCTGTTCCACCCCGATGCAGGTTGGAACGGAAATCACCGGCCTTACCTGTTCTGATCATGGCACCAACAACTCGACCGTCAACAACAAATGCTCTTACATCACTGCTGTTGGCCTCTGCTATGAACTCCTGAACCAGAATATTGATTTCCTGATTATAGAATGCTTCAATGATGGATTTTGCACTTTTATGGGTATCAGCGAGTATAACACCGATACCCTGGGTTCCCTCCAGTAGTTTTATGACAAGCGGAGCGCCACCCACCTGTTCGATAAGATCATCCACCTCACGCACATGATCGGCAAATGCCGTTTTGGGTATGCCGATACCTTCACGGGAAAGTAACTGCAGACTGCGCAATTTATCCCGTGATCGCACGATGCCCTGAGATTCCGTGGCGCTGAATATTTTCATCATCTCAAACTGTCGCACTATAGCTGTTCCATAAGCGGTAACGGATGCTCCAATTCGGGGTATTACTGCATCAAAATGTTCTATGGCTTTTCCCTGATAACGTATACCCGGCTTCCCTTTTTCTATGAGCACATAACATTTAGTATGATCGATTACTTCCATATAATGCCCGCGTTTCGCTCCGGCATCTATGAGTCGTCGGGTGGAGTAGAGCTTTGGATTTCGGGATAAGACGGCTATTCTCATTTCTTTTTACTTTTTAATTTTTTCTTGTAGGAAAGGTTGTGCTTACTGACATCAACAATGAAATGATCGGTTAATAATCGTCTGCCGATGAGCATGGGATACTTCATGGTGGATCGGTCTGACAAGGCTAATTGTATGGGATAATCGTTTTCAAATAATCGGAGTGAGGTTTGTATCATACAACGATGTTCAACTTCGCCAAAGGAGCTCTTAATGGATTTGTATAGTATAATCGGGGCCTCGTGTTTCTTTTCCTCATCGTCATATAAGGTAAATCGAACCCAGGGGCGACCATCGCGCTGAATAATTTTCATGTTCAGACAATGAATAACACAGCTATATGCACCGGTATCAATCTTAGCATCGATATCGGTTAAGTCCAGCTCCGGTAGGTCAACCCGGTCACGTCTGCCAATGATTAGTTTGTTTTTAGTTGCCATGTTCGTTTGTTTTACAGGCGTTCCAGTGTGTATCGAATAAGGTATTCCACTGCCGCTTTACCGTTTTTGCTGAATGTTTTGTTTACACGGTTAGCAACAATAGCATTAAGCGAAAGGGCACGATGTCCGAGCATATGAGCCATTCCGTAGATGCCTGAGGTTTCCATCTCAAAATTGGTGATGCGGCATCCTTCAAATGTAAATTGACTTAATCGATCAATTATCGCCTTGTCTTTGAGAGGTCCACGAAGTACTCGACCCTGTGGGCCGTAAAATCCCGAGCAGGTTACCGTCATGCCTTTAACTATTTGGTCGCTGTTCATTTGTGAAATCAGGGCGTCATCAGCGGCATAAGCATAAACGGTAAAGGGATTATCACGGATCACCTCCTTATTAAATGCTTCGCCAAGCTTACTCAGGTCATCATCTGCATAAAAATGCATCAGATTATCTAAACCGATTCCGTGGGTAGATGCCACAATATGATCCACCGGTATGTCGGGTTGTAGGGCTCCGCTTGTACCAATTCGAATGATGCTGAGCGATGTTAAATCAGACTTTATTGTTCTGGTTTTGAAATCGATATTCACCAATGCATCCAGTTCATTGAGTACGATGTCAATATTGTCGGTTCCTATTCCTGTTGATACAACCGTAATTCGCTTGCCGGAAAGGTAGCCGGTATGAGAAACAAATTCACGATGTTGTCTGCGAACGTCAATTTGGTCGAAATATTTAGATACTTCACTGACCCGGTCCGGATCACCAACGGTAATGATTGTATCAGCAACCTCTTCAGGGGCAAGATCCAGATGGTATATGGTATTATTTTCTGTGATGATTAGTTCGGAGGGGGCAATCATGAGCAATGATGTTTTAGTACTTTTGCGACACAAAAAAACGAAACTAATTACCAAAATATGAGCCTTAACATCAAACGAATACTGGTACCTACTGATTTTTCAGAGATTTCTCTGAATGCGTTGGATTATGCCGCAACTATTGCGGCTAAAGATGATGCCGAAATAATCTTGCTTCACGTTTATGAAACACCCGATCAGAGTTCAAAAATAAAATTAGCCATAGATCTCAACGAGATCATGGAAAAAGGCATCAACGATAAAATCAATGAGCTTAAGGTGTCTAACAGAAGTTTGTTGTCTGCCCGTGTTACGATCAAAGTCCTTAATGGAAAAATTCACAGCGAGATACAGAAACTGGCTGATGATATGAAGGTAGACCTCATTGTTATGGGTACACACGGCAGTAGCGGAATTAGTGACATCAGTAAAATGATATTAGGATCCAATGCCTATAGGGTTGTTAACAGTTGTTCCTGTCCTGTGCTTACCATTCGTAATAAAAACACCAATATTCGTTTTAAGGATATCATATTGCCAATCGATAGCTCAAAGGAGTCCAAAATGAAACTGGATATGGCGATTTCCTGGGCTAAAGCTTTTGATGCCACAATTCATTTGCTTGCTGTAACCGCTTTTTTTGAAGAGTTATATACGGAGTTCAAAGACTTAAAAAAGACGATTTCGGCCATCGAAACCCGATTACAAAAGGCCGGCATCAACTATACTTTGAAAAGTCACCGCCACCAGCGGATTTCTGAATCAGTTCTCGAGTATGCTGATAAAATGAAGGCCGATTTGGTATTTATTGTGACCGGTAACGAGTCGGCCATTGCAGAAACAATCATTCGTTCTGCCGCCAGAACCATAGTGACCGAGTCAAAATGCCCGGTAATGAGTATCAACATTGGTGATTAATCAGGCATTTTGCCGAACATTTATACCAATTCATAGTAATACGGATTGAAATACGGTGTATTGCTATAATTTGCGCTTGTGATCAAACGGATATTATTCATACTACTGATGTTTTCGAGTTCAGCCTTGCGAGCTCAGGATCCTACTTTTTCACAGTTCTATTTGAATCCATTATATGTTAATCCTGCATATGCCGGCATGAATGAAGGATTACGTGTTTGTGCTAATTACAGAAACCTATGGGGAAGAATTCCCAGCCGCTTTCCAACGTACTCTTTATCTGTTGATGCACAAAATTTATCGATAAGTAGTGGACTTGGGTTTAATATAATTAGTGATACGGAGGGAGAGGGCTCCCTGCGAACACAGAGTTTTGGTGTTTTTTATTCATACCGAGCTATATTAATTCCTAAGCACATGATTTTTCATGGCGGAATACAGACAAGTATTGTTAGCCGCAGGGTGGACTGGTCTTCACTGATTTTCAGTGATCAGATTGATCCTGTTCTCGGAGTGGTTAAGCCAACAGCTACACCGGAACCGAACCAACAAAACGTGTTTTATCCCGATTTTAGTGCAGGGGGTGTTTTACGATTTAATCATAATACCAGACGTAAAAAACTATTAGCGACCTGGACTCTGGGCGCAGCGATACATCACCTTGTTCAGCCTAATGAATCCATTATCAGACAACGATCGGTGTTGCCCAGACGATTTGTTGGTCAGGCCGGTGTACTTATTCCGATTCGCCACGAGGTAACCCGAAATAAAATAGCCATCAACCCTCAGGTTTTGTACGAACAACAAGGGCCAATGCGCACATTCATGGCTTCAGTAACTACTCTTGTGCAACCGGTATATGCCGGTATTGGCGTACGAAATCAAACGCCTTTGATTCCGGATATACGCCGACAAGACGCGCTCTTTATTTCATTTGGCTTAAACAGTAACTGGAATAAGGAGATTTTCTATAAGATGGGTTACAGCTATGATTTAACGGTGTCTCAGTTGAAAGCATCTACAGCAGGCACTCACGAACTCGCATTGGTAATTGAATTTAAAAAGTTTAGTTTCAACAAACGTCTTAATCCAAAGAAAAAGACCGAGTGCCCTGACTTTTAAACATTCTAAAATTAGGATTAAATATTGATGATATTTGAATGGTTAACTCATCATTGATTTATGAAAAAATACCTTTTTATTTTTTTGTTATTAGCACTAAACAATAGTTTAATCGCACAACAACAAACTCCAACGGGTGAATTGGATAATCGCGGATACATTGTAAAGGTTGGGGATCCTTGTCCGTCATTTACAATGACCTTAGCAGACGGACGAACCCTTAGTTCAAAAGATTTTATCGGCAAGGTGGTTATGCTTCAGTTTACCGCTAGTTGGTGTATCGTATGTAAAAGGGAAATGCCGCATATAGAGCGTGATATTCAGCAGTTATATAAAGACCGTAATGACTTCATCCTGGTTGGCATCGATCGTGATGAGCCATTGGATAAGGTACAGACCTTTGCTAAAGAAATGAATATCACCTATCCTTTGGCATTAGATCCCGGAGCAGAGCTTTTTCAATTGTTTGCTCAGAAAGAGGCCGGAGTAACCCGTAATATTATTATTGGTCGTGATGGTAAAATTATATATCTCACCCGCTTATTTGAAGAGCAGGAGTTTGAGTCCATGAAAAAGGTGATAGCTGATGCCTTAGCTAAGCCCTAAAGATTCAACGATTGTATTACATTTGCATTTGTAAACAATCAAAGCAAATGAAAAAAGCACTTTTTGTTTTTGGCGCCATCATCCTGTTCATCGCTGCAATGACTTATGCCTTTCAGCATCTGAACCTGAACCACTCCTAGTACTATGGCCCATATTGTTGCCATTGGTGGAGGCAGCATGAAAGACCGAACCACCTTTGATATCGACCAGTACATCGTAAAATTATGCGGTAAAAAAGAGCCGCGTGTACTCCTTATTCCAACAGCTACATACGATGACCCGGAGCGATTCGATATCATCCATGCTTTATATGGTCAAGATCTGGGGTGCACTACAGATGTCTTGTATTTGCTGAAAACAGTGCCTTCACACCAAGAAATACAAAAGAAGTTGCAAGATGCAGACATAATTTATGTAAGTGGAGGCAACACCTTGAAGCTGATGCGCAAATGGCGAAGTATAGGCTTAGATCAGTACTTAAAAGATATCTGGGAAAACTCAGACAAGGTATTATGTGGCAGTAGTGCCGGAGCTCTGTGCTGGTTTGATTATGGACACAGTGATAGTATGTTTTACTATCACCCGGAAAAATGGGAATATATTCGGGTTAAATGTCTTGGATTTGTTTCAGCGATGTGTTGCCCTCATTACCTCAAAGAAAATCGTGATGCCAGTTATAAAAGTATGGTGCGCAAGTATGGCGGGCGTGGTATAGCGCTCGATGATGCCGCAGCTTTTCACATACACGATAAACAATTTAAAGTAGTTAGTGCTCAACCGGGAGCATTCGGATACAAACTTAACTATGTAAACAGTGAGATGATTCAGACCACTCTCGACAATAGGGATTTTCAGCCTTTATCAACGTGGTATGCTGTTTAGATTAAATTGATTGCAGTGACACCATAGTTCAGATGATGCGAAACCATTAATTAACGCACACGGGTTAGTTCGTGAAGATAAATACGACCTTTACGTATTCCGTATTCAACATAGGATTTTTCTGCCCAGTCTTTGGCCGCTTCAAATTGACCAAGCACTTCACAACCCAAAGCCATATTGAAACAGGCCCGGCCAGACGCTTTCTTTGATTTACTCAAGGTATTTTTTTTCCAGAGGTCAATGGCCCCATTCCAATCGTTTGCAATGACCATGCGCCTTGCTATCTTAAACTCAGGATGCCCTCTTCTGAAATACCTTCGTTCATACCAGATGTTTTGGTATAAGTATCTGCCGGCAGTTGTTTGTGCGATGATATAACCGGCCTGTGTAACAGCGGCAATCGGTAGGGGTTGCAACGGATTATTTACCGTTACCCCCTGTCGTAATATATCTCCAAACTGATCGATAACTGATTTGGTAATGGCATCGTAAAAACGCCAGTAGTACTTCACAGAAAAATTGATGTTCTTGGGCCCAACGTAACCCCGGGCCATATTTATGCTTGTAATTGTTGTTCCAAGGGCATTGTCGGAGTTTGTGTCAAAGTTCTCGAGAACCATCAACCCGTTGCACTGATTTTTTTCACAGATACGAAGCACCGTATCCCAAGGCAATGCGTCAGGTATGGTTAGGCCATTTATGCCATTGATTCGGTGTTCCGGAGGTATGAATGCCGTAACAACGCCATTTTGATTGAAGGTATTCCTGAATGTTATCAGGCATTCCTCTGAGGCAATCACATCACCTTGTATGGATTCGCCGGACATCACCGATTCGATTTTATTGCCATCATTTTTTGTGGCAATACTTCGGTTGATGATACCCAGTTTTGTGATATGCTGAGGGAGCGTAATCATCGGGGGGTATGTAACGCTAACGCTCACACCTGATGTGCGGCAGGAATAGAGATGCACGAGGCAGGTGTAAATAAGCAAGCTCATTAAACCGACTCGGATGTTTTTTGAAAGATTATATATGCTCACTTGTTTTACAGTATTTTTCCGTAGTAAAGTAATGAAATGAATAGCATTTGCGCAACGCTGGTAGATATCTATCGCAGGGAGCAATATCCTGTAGAGATGATCTGGGAGCATCAAAGAATCGTATCCATACAACGAATAAAAACAGCAGATCGTTTGCCTTATCTGCTTCCGGGGTTCTGCGATGCGCATGTCCATATAGAAAGTTCTATGCTCCTGCCTCAGGCCTTTGCGGCCGAGGTGGTGAAACATGGTACCATTGCCACGATCAGCGATCCGCACGAAATAGCGAATGTTTGCGGTATTGATGGCGTCTACTATATGTTGAAAAATGCGGCATTCGTTCCAGTATATATCTGTTTCGGCGCACCATCCTGTGTGCCGGCTACGGCTTTTGAAACAGCAGGAGCCAACCTCGACGCCGAGGCAGTCAGAGAACTTTTAAATCGAAAGGATATCTATTATCTGTCTGAAATGATGAATTATCCCGGGGTTCTCTGCGGCGATGATGAGGTGCTTAAGAAAATTACATATGCTCGCGAATTGCATAAACCCGTTGATGGACATGCCCCCGGACTAACCGGTTCAGATGCCATCAGGTATATACAGGCAGGCATTCAAACCGATCATGAATGTGTTTCCTATGAGGAGGCATTGTTTAAAATACAGCATGGCATGCAAATCCTGATCCGTGAGGGTAGTTCGGCTAAAAATTTTGAAGCGTTGTATCCCCTTATTGATCAGTTTCCGGAAAACGTTATGTTATGTACGGATGATTGTCATCCCGATGATTTAGTTAAAGGGCATATCAACACTATCGTAAAACGGGCATTGAATAAAGGCTGTGACTTATATCATGTTTTAAGAGCCGCTTCGATAAATCCCAAACATCATTACCAACTGGACTATGGCCTGCTTCGGGAAGGAGACTATGCAGATTTTATTCTTACCCGGGATCTAAATAGGATGCAAATAGATGCTACTTTCATAAAAGGAGATTGTATTTCGAGGGCTAATAAAACGAGCATTACTATAAGTAAGCCTGAGCCAATCAATCAATTTAACATCGACAAAACGGATGTAAAGGATTTTGCGATAAAACACAAGGGAACTCCGTTTAAGATTATTCTGGCGCTCGACGGACAATTGATCACCGAAATGGAATCCCAAAGTATGCAGGCCGATGAACAGGGAAATGTAATGTGTGATATACAAAGCGATTTACTGAAAATTTGTGTTGTGAATCGTTATCATAAACAGCCTCCTGCGATTGGATTTATTAAAAACACCGGACTACTGAAAGGGGCCTTTGCTTCCTCAGTTGCTCACGACTCTCACAACATTGTATGCGTGGGTACTAATGACCTTGATATCTGTAACGCTGTAAATGCAGTTATAGCGCATTCAGGTGGGTTAAGTACCGCAATGGGTGGGCACATTCAGATCCTCCCGCTCCCTGTAGCCGGATTAATGTCGCTTGAAGATGCTGAAACCGTTGCCGTGGAATACGAAAAATTGGATCGCACGGTTAAGCAATATGGATGTCGATTACAATCACCGTTTATGACACTCAGTTTCATGGCTCTATTAGTTATTCCTAAACTCAAACTTTCCGACTAGGGTTTGTTTGATGTCGAGGCATTTCAATTTGTTGATTTGAAGGAATAAAGCATTGCTTATTTAATTCTTCACGAAGTATCCTTTCAATGTCATTCCTATTCCCAATATAGATAGTAGACCATTTGCCATAACTTTAACAACTTGTAGCAGGGGATTATTTACGAGCACACGAATTTTTTCATCCGCGCTCTCCGGTGAAACGTATTTTTCGTCGCTTAAATTCTTTGATGTTTTAATTCGGGTTATACTGATTCCGGTAGTACGGATTTTTAGTTTTTTGAACCCGTTATTTTTGAATAGTAAACCCAACGTTTTTCGGGTATAAAAGGATAGGTGTTCCGGATAAGCGATAATATTATATTCAGCCTTAAGATAATAACGCAGGTATGAGTTGAAGTTTGGTGTGGTGCAGTAAAAAAGTCCGCCATTGCGAAGAAAATGATGAATTAATGCAACTTCATCTTTGGGGTTGTTTAAGTGTTCGATGACTTCAAATGAAGTAATAATATCAAACTCACCGGTATTGAATGCATGTATTTGTAGTTGTCCCTCTGTCATTTTTATTCCCTCAGCTTCGCAATAAGGTATTGCGGCGGCCGAGTATTCTGATCCGTAGACATCCCAACCTCTTTTTTTTGCCTGAGCCAGAAAGTAGCCCATACCACAACCTACATCAAGTATTTTATTGGTCTTTCGATATGGCTCAAATTCATCGAGTAAGCGGTTATAACTTTTAATGGTAAGCGGAGACAGATAGCTTTCGGTTGTATAGGTATAGTCACTGTAGTAGGTGTTGAGTTCTTCCACTGGCGGTATCTGTTCCATAAAAACAAAGGAGCAGGAAGAACAAAAAATAAGTTGGTGTAACTCATAGTACCCTTTTAATGGGGACAATTTTTTGGATCCACATACCAGACATTCGGTATTTTTTTTAGTTGTAATAATTGTTTCCGACATGTATGTCACATTAGTTATTATAATGCTCTACAAAGCTACTGTCCTTGTCCGCATTTATTCACTTCGATAGATGAATAGTTTCAACAAGTATGGCAACACTAGTTACGACTCCATCAATAAATGTATTTGGTTAGTTATTGATTTAATCGTTTTAATGTTTGATATAGCGGAACTATAAAAACAAAACAACCCAGCATCAGTATGCCTGCACTAATAAAGGGTAAAGCATGATGTATATCATAACAGATTCCTCCGAGCACCGGACCAATAACACGTGCCAGCGAACTGAAACTCATGTTTAATCCCAATACTTTGCCCTGTTCATTTTCGTGAGCCAGTTTACTAAGTAGCGAGCTGGCTGAAGGTGTGGCACAACCCGAACCAACGGCCAGTAAAAACATGCTTGTTCCCTGAACGATATAGAACCACGGGCCACCGGGAGCGAGCGGAATCGTAATCAATCCAATCGTCATGCCGGTTAGTCCGAATGTCAGTAGTCGGCTTTCGCCAAAACGTCGGGTCAGCGGTCCAATAAGACCACCCTGAATAACGGCAGACGTGACACCGATGAAGGCAAACATATATCCGATATGTTTTTCGTCAAGCCCGTATGCTTCTTTCCAAAGAATTACAGCGGTTATTTGCATCATACTGAATGCCGTGATATAGATAAAGTTCATAAAGAATAATCCGGATATCGTTTCACGTTGTAATACGCGGAATAATTCGGTAAAGGAGAATAATTGCAGTTTGCGTTCTTTATTTTTTTCTTTTATACTCTCCGGAAGCAGGAGGTAGGCTAATAGTAGATTAAGTGCCGAGAGGGAAGAGGCTAATAGTCCCAGTGCGCCCATGCCAAATGAGGATTTTACCACACCACCTACCAAGGGTCCAAATATAAATCCCAGTCCAAAAGCGGCACCGATAAGGCCCATACTGCGCGCGCGTTGATTGGGTGCGGTGCTGTCGCTGATATAGGCCTGAGCCACCGAGAGATTGGCCGAACCGATACCCGACAACATGCGAGAGATAAATAACAGGGCGATAGAGTGTGTAAATCCAAACAGGAGATAGGATAGTGCAGTGATCGTTACGCTGATCAGGATGATTGGTCTTCGCCCGTGTCGGTCACTCAGTCCTCCAAGGAGTGGGGCAAACAGGAAATTCATCAGCGAGTAAATGCCCGCAATCATGCCAACCTGAATATTGCCGGCACCGAGCTCTTTGGCGAAAACAGGCAATACGGGAATGATCAATCCAAACCCCAAAAGGTCCAGAAATACGGTAAAAAATATGACGAGCAGAGGGGATTTTTTCATAACAAAACCGCAGTTGACGGCAAACGTATCGTATTTATTTGATCCCCGGCAAATTGAATCTGTGTACATAAAACCATCGCCTGTTTAATTGTATAAAAAATGAGTTTTGATAAAATCAATTAATCCGATACTTTTGTCGCTCTCAAATCAACTGCTTCATGGAAACATCCAAAAAGTCAACCGGAAAATATGCCTTATTGTTTTTTATCTCTTTGGCGGCCTGCATTGCTTTCTTAGTGTTTATGCCGGAGTGGTTCTGGGTTACATTGCCCTTCGTATTTACCTACCTGACCCAGGCATTCGACGCTTTATAGGCAACTTGCTTTCCTTGCCTATTAATCGATGATCTGCATACGTTCACAAATCAATTAATAATTTAAGCTTCAGTTTCTTTCTTCTACTTGTAGAATTTGACGCTTTGTTTGTATACATTTCGTTTTCGTTCGTGCATTTTTCATTTATGAAGATGGGCACGGAGCTGCGCTTTTTTTATTTATAACGATATTGAAACAAAATCGAGCGGAGCCTTGTTATGAAATAAAAAATAATATGAAATTAGTTTGGATAGCCGCAGGCTTACTTATTTTAATACTCGTTGTATTGTTGTTACTCTCATTTAAATTTAACGATATCGAAACCCCTGAATATCAGCTCGTAAAAAAGTATGATGAGGTGGAGATACGCCGTTATCCTAAAATGATTGTGGCTAAAACCGCGCTCAGCGACAACTCATTCAGTAACAGTGGAAATCAGGGCTTTCGCACCATAGCGGGCTACATTTTCGGAGGCAATGAAGCAAACCAGAAGATTGCAATGACCGCACCGGTTGTTATGAATATGGGCGACTCGGCCAGTATGTATTTTGTTATGCCTAAACAATACAGCAAAGATCAATTACCCAAGCCCAGTTCAAGTGATGTGCGTATCGTGGAAGAGGCCGAAAAAACACTGGCCGTTATTACCTATGGCGGCTACTCAAGCGATAAAAAGATTAAGACGCATTGTAAAGAACTGGAGCGTGTTTTGAAGCAAAATAACCTCACTACAAAAGGTAGTTTCATGTATATGGGTTACAATGCGCCCTGGGATGCCATCAATCGCCGAAACGAAGTGGCTATTGAAGTGGTTTTGGAATAAGATCTGATGCGCTTTATCGACTATACGGCTACATGGTGCTCGCGGAGCGCTTGATTGAGTGAAGTTTTTTTATCGGTGCTGGCTTTACGCTTTCCTATAATTAATGCGCAGGGTACCTGATAAGAGCCTGCAGGAAAATGTTTGGTGTACGAACCAGGTATCACTACGGATCGCGGCGGTATTTCGGCTTTATGTTCAACAGGCTCCGGTCCGCTCACGTCAATAATTTTGGTACTTTGCGTGAGTACTACATTAGCGCCCAGAACAGCCTCTTCACGCACAATTACGCCTTCAACCACGATACTCCTCGAACCAATGAAGCAATGGTCTTCGATAATAACCGGCGAGGCCTGAACCGGTTCCAGTACGCCACCGATACCAACGCCACCACTCAGATGCACATGTTTGCCAATCTGTGCACATGAACCCACAGTAGCCCAAGTATCCACCATAGTGCCCTCATCAACATAGGCACCTATGTTGATATAAGAAGGCATCATGATCACGCCGCCTGCCACATAGGCTCCGTAACGTGCCACTGCGTGCGGTACAACCCGTATACCCAGTGCGGCATAATCGCGCTTTAAGGCCATCTTATCGTGAAATTCAAGTGGCCCGGCGTGTGAAGTTTCCATAGTGCGGGTAGGGAAGTAGAGGATTACCGCTTTCTTGACCCAGTCGTGGGTAACCCACTCCTGATTTATTTTTTCGGCAACACGCAGTCGCCCTTTGTCCAGCTCCTCTATGGTATGGTTAATGGCTTCCAATACATCGGCTTGTTTTAGTTGATCACGGTCGAGCCAGGCCGCTTCTATACATTGTATCTGTTGCGTAGTCATTGTAGCTTTAGGTGTATGTCGCATACAAAGATTATTTTTATTTTATTATTACGCTATAATGAAACATCGATTCATCCTACTTTTCGCTATCCTTTCGTATAATGCCCTTGCGCAACAGAAAGATATAAACTATACTTTTTTAAAGCCCTATTTCAGTAAATATCATTCGCAATCCTTTACCGTAGGATTAAGCAACGATTCCCTGTACTCCTCGGTTTGGCTGTATTCTTCTGAAAATAAACCTATGGACGTGCAACATAAGCTATTCCCATTTTTGATTTTGGAACATGCCGATTCGCTCTTTTACATTCATCAGCGTACAGTTAGCTATAATGAGTCTATGGAAGAAGTTTATGAGGAAGGCGACACCACACGCATTAACTTCTATCAGTATCAATCCACTCCCGTTATCCTGCGTACCATTAAAGAGGCTATGGCGCAGTCGGCCTATGATGCACGTAATCAAGAACCACCTCCGCCAATCAGGGACGACAGGAACCAATGGGATGAAACTCAAATCAATCAGATTGAATACATCCTGCCGCATCATATCCAGGTTAGTGCCATGTATGATGGCTATTTGGGTGGCGCACATCCCAATCATTTTACGGAGCGTACTGTAAAAACCATCGACAATTTTTTGTATGTACAGCAACATCCCGAAGAGGATATACAGCCTACGGAAACTGCGACTTCGTTCATTAATGTACTGAGGCCGATGAACCTCGACTCGGTGAAGCGCGTGCTTTATTTCAAGGGTGTGGCCGGTTGTTTTGATGATACGTTTGATGAAACGCCATGTAAATTTAATTTGAACGATTATGCAGGCAAGTCTATAAACGATGTTTCTGATGCCGAACACACGGTAAATACCGATTATGTTAATGCCCTGCTGGAACGCAAGCCCGGCTATTTTGACGTACTTGCGGAGGCTTATGCCGAAGCGCATTACGCCGAGTCGGGCGATTATCAGTTTACCGCTTCTTGTCGTGTGGGCACATTGCCGCTTTCCTTTTTTCCATTTACCAATCCAACGCTCGATATAGATCTCATACGCCGGGTTGATCCCAATGTGCATGATTATTATATGGCAGCCGATGCCTCGGGCCTTTTACTCCTGCGATCCATAAATGGCACATCACAACTGAGGTGGATTTACGATGAAGGAAAAAAAATTACAGATATCAGCTTGCCCGAAAATACACGCATCATACAATTACAATGGTTTTCGGCGCCGGTAAACGAACAACTCTTAAAGGAACAGCAATAGCTTGTTCTGTTGGGGTTCACAAGATAAGGGCCTTGGTCTGATAATTTTTTAATTAAAAGATTGATCAACCCAACGATGCGCAAGGGGAGCCATAGCTCTATAAAAACTTTAGCTTGATCATATTTTAATTACTGTCGGCTTCAGCCGGCAGGGTAAAACTCCACTCAAACAAGGGCTTTAGCCCAAACATTGTTTTAATTCGAAAAATCAACATCCGCTTTTCTTTGTCTTGAAACAAAGAAAAGCTCCAAAAACAAAATTCAAGACGAATCGATCCTCCCTCGCACAGGGGCACGTGCACCCCGGCGATTCGCCAACCGGC
>BJGO01000022.1 GCA_014190535.1 Bacteroidota bacterium
CGATATATTTTATTCCCTGAGCCAATCCGGTAGCCGGAATAACCTGCATGCCCGTTGCACTGGATTGATGTGGAATAAGCGGTCGGTTGTTACCCCGGTTAGCTGGATGTGAATAATAGGTTCGTCCGCCGGAAAAAGGGTCATCAGCTTTTGCAAGTAACTGCAACATAAGTTCGTATGGCGACCAACCCATTGCTAAGAGCATGGCCTCGTCTCGATAATAAGGGGCCGCACAATCGTGGGAGGCCAATTGCAGGCCGGCGGCAATCTGTATGGCCTCGTGCCCCCTTGAGGTGCTGTGTACATATTTACAAATCGATCGGTTATCGTCGTAGGTAGCGGCCATGTATCTGACATAACACATTATCTGATAGGCTTTTATAAGGTGATTTGGAGCAATTTTTTCAGTTTTCCCCGTAATAGTTTCTTGTGTATGTGGCAACGGTTTGTAAGTATTTATAAGTTGTAATATTATCGTAAAGAAAAATAAAATAAAAATCTATAGTTATTTCAGTCATTTATAAATGGGTATTTGCATAAATCAAGCAAAAAATGTTCTTAAGGCTTGCTTATCAAATAAAAAGAAATTACTTTTGCCTTCCCTTTTAAAAATGGGTTGACATTTAATGCCAAAAGAAGACCTGATTAAACAAGATGGAACTATAACAGAAGCCTTGTCAAACGCTATGTTCAGAGTTCGATTGGAAAATGGTCACGAAGTTTTGGCAACGATTTCAGGGAAAATGCGAATGAATTACATTCGTATTCTACCGGGCGATCGTGTAACTGTTGAGATGTCGGCCTATGATTTAAGCAGGGGAAGAATTACCTACAGGTTTAAATAAACGAAAATGAAAGTAAGAGCATCCATAAAAAGAAGAAGCCCGGAGTGCAAAATAGTGCGACGCAAGGGTAAATTGTATGTGATTAACAAGAAAAACCCTCGTTACAAACAACGTCAAGGATAAAAAATAAAAAAAACATAATTAATGGCAAGAATAGCTGGTATCGATTTACCAAAAAATAAAAGAGGCGACATTGGGTTATCATACATCTTTGGAATAGGTGTATCAGCAGGTCGCAGTATTTTGGAAAAAGCGGGTATTGATGTTGAGAAGAAAGTAAAGGACTGGAATGATGATGATCTCAATGCAATACGTACAATCATTAATAACGAGTTTAAAGTAGAAGGTGCATTACGCTCCGAGATACAGTTAAACATTAAGCGACTTATGGATATCGGTAGTTACCGTGGCATAAGGCACCGAAAAGGCTTGCCGGTTAGGGGACAACGTACTCGTACGAACTCCCGTACCCGTAAAGGAAAACGTAAAACAGTTGCAGGTAAGAAAAAAGCACCGGCCAAGAAGTAAACCATAGTTTAACATTAATCATCTATAACATAATGTCTGAAGCAAAAAAAACGGTTAAGAAAAGAACAGTTAAAACGGAGCCTGAAGGGAAACTTTTTATACAGGCCAGTTTCAACAACATCATCGTTTCATTCACTAATCGTAACGGGGATGTGATCAGTTGGTCATCAGCCGGTAAAGTAGGTTTTAAAGGTTCAAAGAAAAATACGCCCTACGCCGCACAAGTTGCCGCACAGGATGCTGCTAAGGTTGCATTTGACGCGGGGCTTCGTAAAGTTGAAGTGTTTGTTAATGGCCCCGGTTCCGGTCGTGAGTCGGCCATTCGCTCTGTTGCCGGTGCTGGCATTGATGTTACCATTATTCGCGACGTAACGCCATTGCCACACAATGGTTGTCGTCCACCAAAGAAAAGAAGAGTTTAATCCATAACATTTATCTGATTACCCCATGGCAAGATATTTAGGTTCTAAGTCAAAGATTTCAAGAAAGTTCGGTGAACCGGTTTTAGGTGCATCTAAGTCGCTGGAAAAAAAGAATTACCCTCCGGGAATTCACGGTCCGGCTAAGCGTAAAAAATCACTTTCTGAATACGGACAGCAATTAAAAGAAAAGCAAAAAGCAAAATATACATACGGCTTATTGGAAAGACAATTTGCAAAAGTGTATCACGAGGCGGCCCGTAAAAAAGGTGTTACCGGTGAGAACCTTTTAAAACTCCTTGAAGCCAGATTAGACAATACCATTTACCGCCTTGGCATCGCATCATCGCGTCGCTTTGCGCGTCAGTTGGTAGGTCATAAACATATTACTGTAAATGGCAAAGTTGCTAACATCCCGTCGTACACACTTCGTCCGGGTGACATCATTGGCATTAATAGTAGTACAAAAAATAAACAAGCCCTTACCGCTCGTTTTAATACAGCGCCATCCAAATTCCCCTGGCTTGAATGGAATGCCGATAAAATGGAAGGCACTTTTCTGGCGATGCCGGAGAAAGATCAAATACCGGAGAACATCAGAGAGCAACTCATTGTCGAGTTATACTCTAAGTAACAATTTCAAACAATAAAAAACACAACCCATAAGATAATGAGCATTCTCACTTTTCAAAAACCTGATAAAATAGTATTACAGAAAGCAACTGATTTTGATGGCTACTTTGAATTCAAACCATTGGAACCCGGCTTTGGTGTTACCATTGGTAATGCATTACGCAGAGTATTGCTCTCATCTCTTGAGGGATATGCTATTTCGGCTATCCGCATCAGCGGTGTTGATCACGAGTTCTCTACCATCAAGGGTGTGATTGAGGATGTAACTGAAATCATTCTGAATCTTAAGCAGGTCCGCTTTAAGAAAGTGACTGAAGATGATATTCACAGCGAAAAGATTCTCGTTAGCATAAAAGGCAAAGATGAATTTACTGCCGCCGATATCGAGAAGTCAACAGCTTCTTTTAAAATAATGAATCCTGAGTTGGTTATCTGCAGAATCGACAACGACAAGGCCACAAAATTTGATCTTGAATTAACTGTTTCCAAAGGTCGCGGTTACCTGCCCGCAGAAGAAAACAAACTTAAAGATGCACCTGCCGGAATGATTGCTATCGATGCCATTTATACCCCGATTAAGAATGTCAAGTATATCGTTGAAAATACCCGTGTTGAACAAAAGACAGATTTTGAAAAACTAAACATCGAAATTCAAACTGACGGTACGATACATCCTGATGAAGCCATCAAAGAAGCATCTAAAATTTTAATTCAACATTTGATGTTGATTTCTGATGAGAATATATCATTCGATAGTCATGATCGAGTTGAGGAAGATGCTGTTGATGAGCAGGTATTACATATGCGTAAATTATTGAAAACTCCTCTGGAGGATATGGATTTATCCGTTCGTGCATACAACTGTCTGAAAGCTGCAAAAATTAACAGTTTGTCTGAATTGGTTAAATACGATACTAATGAATTACTGAAATTCAGAAATTTCGGTCGTAAGTCATTAATGGAGATTGAATCCTTGATTAACGAGAAAGGCCTACATTTCGGAATGGATTTATCCAAATACAACATCGAAGACTAATATTATTACTGATAACGTACCATGAGACACGGAAATAAAATAAAACATTTGGGCAGAAAAAGTGAACACCGCAAAGCCCTTTTAAGCAATTTGGCAAGTTCATTAATAACGCATAAGCACATCATTACTACAACAGCAAAAGCAAAGGCTTTACGTGTGTTTATTGAGCCGCTTATCACCAAGTCGAAATCAAACACCACACATTCCCGCCGTATTGTTTTTTCCTATCTGCGTGATAAAGATGCTGTGGATACGTTATTCAGTGATGTGGCAGCTAAAGTGGCAACACGCCCCGGTGGATACACACGAATCATTAAACTAGAACCCAGACGTGGTGATGCCGCCGAGATGGCACTCATTGAGCTGGTTGACTTTAGTTTAACATCAGGTGTTTCCGGTGACTCAGCTGAAGCAAAATCAGCGGCACCAAAGAAACGTACACGTCGTGGAGGCGCCGCAAAAAAGCAAGCTGATACAACGTCTACTGCAGATAAGCCTAAAGTTGCTACAAAAAAGACAGCGGCTCCAAAATCTTCCGGTGGTTCTAATGCTCCTAAGATCAGACAGCGTAAGAGCGGAGGCGCTTAATTAGTCGTCATACCCCATATGGGTAATTTTTACTTTTTAAGTAACAAGTTGCTATCAATTAGATTATTTTTGGAGGGTTATTAATTTAACAGACGTTTATTAATTTGCTAATTATACTTATCATATGCCATCAAAATCCAAATCTGCTCCGATTTTATCGAACAAAGTCTTATTTATTGACTACCAATTAACTAACAAAGCTGCTCAGATCAGTCGCGCATTCAATAATACGTTCAGAAAGCGGATCCTTGATTTGTTAAATAAAAAAGGTTCTCAGACGGTAACAGATATTTACCGTACACTTAAACTTGAGCAATCGGTCGTATCGCAACACCTATCCATATTGCGTAAAGCAGGAATCGTTAAGAGTGAGCGGGATGGCAAGCAGATTTATTATTCTCTAAACAAAATCCGAATCAAGCAATTACATCAGCTTTTCAGCGATATGCTTTAGCGATGGATGTAACACGAGGAAAGGATTATTTACCAGACTTTCTTTGTTGTAAACCATGGTTTGTTTTGTTTTAAAATCTATTACAGAACCACCAAAGTTGTGTATCAGGGCTTCTCCGGCGGCGGTATCCCATTCCATAGTTGGCGCAATTCGCGGATAGATATGCGCTTTATTTTCACATATTAAGCAAAATTTTAGTGCACTTCCTGCATTTACGATATTGACTGAGTAATTTAAGGCTTTGAGT
The DNA here is from genome assembly GCA_014190535.1 of Bacteroidota bacterium. Lineage (GTDB taxonomy): Bacteria > Bacteroidota > Bacteroidia > Chitinophagales > UBA10324 > BJGO01. The sequence goes on from BJGO01000022.1 coordinate 4,751, forward strand.
TGTTCAATCATATTAGTAGTCTCCTCGTTCATATGAGAGCGACTGGCAACAACGTTAATTTGATCTACTGATGAATCTGCTACACTCAATGGAATTAACTCCTCAGATCCGGCATTAAGTTTAATTAACGAGCCGTTAAAATTGTGCCATAAAATTCCTGTAGCTGGTTGAGCAATTAAACCATAGACGGGTGTGCCATGTTTAACCAATGCGATATTGATAGTGAATTCGCCATTTCGTTTTACAAATTCTTTAGTTCCATCAAGAGGATCAACCAGCCAAAATTCCGTGTAGTGTTTTCGTATTGTGTATGGTGTGTTTTTTTGCTCTTCTGAAATAATTGGTATCTCAGGAAAAAGTTTATGTAGTGAGCGAACGATGATTTCATTAGAATGTAAATCTGCAAGGGTAAGTGGAGATTCATCTTGTTTAACCTCAACGTCAAAGCTTGTGTTGTAAACATTCATTATTGCCTCAGAAGCATTCTGTGCGGCAAGGACAAGCTGTTCTATTTGATCGGGGGAGAAATTCAATTATGGATTCAGATTTTTAAGGCATTGCACCAGGCTTGATTGCCAGTTAGGAATAATCAGATTGAAATGTTGTTTTATTTTATCTGTGTTTAAAACACTGTACGAAGGTCTTCGGGCAGGAGTTGGAAACGCTGATGTACTGATTGGTATAATCGGTGTTTTACTGTGTTTTAGCTCAAGTATTTTTTTTGCAAAATCAAACCAGGTTATTGCTCCCTGATTACAATAATGGTAGATAGATGGTTCGTTGATGTGAATGGTTTGTGTTGCAATTTTTAGAAGGGCTTCCGCAAGATCGTGAGCATACGTTGGAGAACCAAATTGGTCATTAACGACGCGCAGTTCCGGCTTTTCGGAGGCAAGGCGCAACATCGTCTTAACAAAATTTTTACCGTGAGTAGAATAGACCCATGATGTTCTGAATACATATGCACGCTGATAGGATAGAGCGGCTTTTTCTCCTTCTAATTTAGATAAACCATAAACACTCAAGGGGTTTGTTGCAGCATCTTCCTTATAAGGTTCATTGGCTGTTCCGTCGAAAACAAAGTCAGTGGAGATTTGAAAGAGATTTGCCTCCTGTATTTCGCAGAATGAAGCAAGCATAGAAACAGCTTTACCATTAATTGCGTAGGCCATTTCGGTGTCTGTTTCTGCTTTATCAACAGCAGTATATGCCGCACAATTAATCACCGTGTTAAAACGATACCGATTAAATATTGAGGCAATAGATTTTTTATTAGCAATGTCCAGCGTGCTGCGATCAGCGAAAATCAGATTTAACCAAGGATAGGTGTCAGACAATTTTGCTATTTCAAATCCCAGCTGTCCGTTTGCCCCTGTGACTAGAATATTTTGAAGTTTCCGCATGCTTAAAAGTTTGACTCGGCAGAATGAAATGACACATTCAATTTATCTTTCTGACTGACTATAGCATCCTGTTCATTAACCAACCAGTCTATCGCAAGATCAGGATCATTATAAAGTATACCGCGTTCCGATTCTTTGTGATAGAAACCATCACACTTGTAAAAAAATATGGCTGTTTCACTCAATACGGAGTATCCGTGAGCAAAACCTCGTGGTATATATAGTTGCAGGTGATTATCGGCAGACAATCTTACAGAGAAATGTTTACCATAAGTTGGAGAATGTCTTCTCAAATCGACGGCTACATCAAGCACTTCTCCATAAATCACCCGAACCAGTTTAGCCTGTGCATTGGGATTAAGCTGATAATGTAATCCGCGGATTGTATTTTTTTTCGAGTAGGATTGATTATCCTGAACGAAGCGAGTTGTTATTCCAAAGTCGTTGAAAATATTTTCATTGTAACTCTCATAGAAATAACCGCGTTCATCTGACAGAACTTTAGGTTCAAATACATAAAGCCCTTGTATTCCGGTTTCTTTGAATGGCATTATTTATATCAATTTATTATTTAATAATTGGGGTTGGTTCAATAATTCAATAATATGTTTATCCTCTAAAGCCCGTTTGCTGAAATGAAGATGTTTTTCATTGTGCATGTCGGATCCAAGTAAATCAATCCAACCGTACTTAATGAGTTGTTTAGATACATTTTGGATGGGTTTAGAGTAATATCCAATGGGCGAAAGCAGATTCAATTGTAAAAGTACGCCCCGGTTTTTCAATTTTTCATAAGCATCAAGTCCCTTTGTATGCATATATAAATACCGTTCAGGATGGGCCAGCACCGGGATGAGATTTCTTGTGGTAATTTCAAAGATGACATCTTCCAATTGAGGAGGTTTAAACATGACCGGTAACTCGAATAGAACGTACTTATCAGAAAATAATAACAGTTTTTGATCGCTGATTTGTTTTATAAAATGATCATCAAAATAATATTCAGCGGCGGCCTCGACTTCAACCTGAATGCCGGATGATTTTATGGCTTCACGTATTTTTTGCAAACCATTATATATGATTTCAGGAGTGTTATTGTATGTGCCGAGCATGACGTGCGGCGTGGTAATAATTTTCTTATATCCAAGATCGCATAAACCTCGAATAAGTCTTAGAGACTCGTCTATACTCTGAGCACCGTCGTCTATTCCTGGTATTAGGTGCGAGTGTATATCGACATTGAGCAATGGTTTCGTTGATACCGAATTATTCCTATTAAACCAGCTCAAAATTTTCATTATACAAATAACGTAAAATTATTTACCTCTAATATCAGCAGATGCTAACTGGAGAAGAGCTTCATCATAAATAAAAGCCCCAATGCCATAACGAGCAAGATTATAGCACCAACTATTGATGCAACAATTGGGTCAAAATACTTCACTTCAACCGTGAAGTCTGGTTCATCAATAACCTGAATGACCGGCGCAGTGGATATTAAAGCAGTTTTGGAAGCCTCGAAATTATTTACAGCGGCAGAGTATTGGATATTGAGTAAGGTTTGTTCCCGAATGGCATTATTTAAGTCTATAAGACCAGATTGCTTAACCGTATTTGCGCTGTTATCCTTTAACCTTGCCACCTTTGAGTCCGCAATTCGAATTGCTTCAGCGAGTGAGTCAACTCTTCGGGTTGCCACATCAAAATTGAATGCGTTCATATTTTCAATCGACAACAAATAATGTTTATGGATTAACTCAATTTGGCTATTGAGAAAAGCTATACTGAAGTCACGGTTTGGTGAAATGAAATTGATGTGATTGAATGCAAAGTTTTCTGCAGTGGTTAGGGTTAAATATTTATCAACGATGTAATCATAATAAACGGTTAATACGCTATCCTCCAACCTTGTCAGGCTTTTAATGGTATTATGTTTGAACTTAAATTGATAGAGTGGATCATCGGTATCGTCCCATTTTTTATGAAACTTAGAACAATAGTAGAAGTGGTTTGCAAGCAAATCTTCTTTTCCATTTATTTTAACTTTTTGCAGAAGCGTTTCTTTAATGATTTTGCTAGACTTACTTAACTCAGAAAAATAATTTACATCAAACGATCCGGTTGTCTTACCGGCTATACCAAAACTCGAGGCTAATGACAAGGCTGATGAAATTGCACTACTTGTTGCATTATTTTGAATAGCGTATGATAATGTTGATGAATAGTTAACACCAATAAACCAGGAAAATAAGCGACCAATACCGGCACCCAATATCAGTGCAATAACTAACACTTTCCAGCTTGATAATAAGCCCCTGAGATAGGATTTCAGAAAACGACTAATCAGCTTGAAATCAATTTCGTTTTTTTCTGTGTGTTGATTTTCCACTTCAATTATAGTTGAACTCGTGATAAGATAACCAATAAGGTTGCGATTGCTGTAACCTTTAATGTAATACTTTCAATGGTTCTGTTCCAGTCCACAGGGGTTCGTTCAGCTAGTGCACGTTGTTCTTTGCCGGGTATAGGAGGCACAACAATAATGGCATCCTGCTTAACTTTAGGGTAGGAACGAACGAACAAAATGTTTCTGCAAGTTCGTGTGTTGTTGCCGGGATTGATTACGTAGGTTGCATTGCGTTTACTGTAGCTGTTGAATCCTAGGCCATATTTTTTAATGTAGTATCGAGCCCGTTTACCATATTCGAATGGTACATTAACATAATTAGAAGAATCGGATAATGGATACATTACCTCTCCGGTAATGGTCACAACATTTGATTTTGATTTCACGTCAATTAAATCACCTTTTTTTAAAATCACATCAAAACGGCTTCCCGGCTTTTTTAATATTTTATCTAATCGCAAGGCCACGATACCCTTCTCGCTTTCATTCCTGAATAACAGGGTGTTTTCTGCATAGGCAAATCCCGTTAACCCTCCTGCACGATTGATGATGCTACTGATGCGCTCATTTTTATCCAGCAGTGAATAGGTTCCCGGAAATAAAACTTCACCTTTAACCGTTACGTTCAATACTTCACTGAAAGCGGATACGGAGCGAATAGCGACTACATCAAAAGGTTTAAGGAGATAGTTTGCATCGGTGGAAGATAATTTTGAATTGCTGAGTTGTATTGTTTTTACAATTACAGGAATTGGAGCAACATTATTTTCGCCATCATAGATTCTTGATATTTCTATGCGTTGTACATCCGCATTGGGGGTTAGGCCGCCGGCAATATGAATCAATTGTGATAGGGTCATGTTGGTGGCATATTCAACGGTGCCGGGATTTCTTACTGCACCATTTATAGTTACATTGAGTGCATCAATAAAATCTTTCTTTGATAAGAAGTGAATTACATCTCCGTTAATTAACGTCTGATTATCGGAGGAATTTGGATCGGCAAGTATGGCATTCAGAGAGAAAGGAATGTTAATTAAGGTATAATCACTCTGACGGCGGGTTAGAAATGCTTTATCCAAATAGGTTTCATCCAATAGAGGATTACGTTTAATCAGATCTGCGATTTTATCATTGGGTGCAAAACTTTGTTCGCCGGTAAAACTTATGGCACCTTTTACCGTGATGCTTATTGTGTTTTGAGATGGAATGGATTTAACTATAATGATATCGCCGGCTTGTAGGGTATAGTCCTGATTTTTTCTGGATAATGAGTCAGCAGGTATATCCAGATAGATAAATCCCTGAGGAGTAATTCGTTTAAGAATCAGGTGTTGTTTGTTTGCATTTGGTTTGTAACCACCTGCAAAAGACAGCGCTTTATTGAGGTTTTCGCCGGCTAATAATTCAAATTCGAATGGTCGAATTACTTCGCCTTGAATTTCGATTGTTCGTGAAACGGCTGATATGAAGATATAGTCATTATCCTGCAGGTAATAGTTGTTTTTTGAATCAGGATTAAGCAGGAAATCATATACATCAAACGTATACACGGTTGCACCGTTTCGTTTAACATAAATATTTCTGAAGGAACCATTTATCGTCGGACCGCCTGCGGCAACCAAAGCATTGAACAAGGTATTATAAGCAGGAAGTGAATAGGACCCCGGCATTGTAATATCTCCAACAATATTTACTGTGATATTTCTGCTTCCGCTCAAGGTCACTTCGATATCATTATTAGAGAAGTTATAAGAGTCCGAAAAGCGACTTTTGATTAATGCACGTGCATCACGGAGTGTTAAACCTCTCAAGTATATTTTGCCAATAGTGCTTGGAAAAATTGAGCCCGTTTCGTCTACAATAAAGGAGTTCGAATAATTCGAAAAGCCCCATATGGATATGTTAAGTCTGTCGCCAGTTCCAACAATATAATTTTCGGGAGCTACCAAGTCGGAATTAAGTTTATACACTCTATAATCCTGATTGCGGAATAAACTCATACCAAACCTCCTGTGATCGCTGTTAAGGTCCTTTGTGTTATCGGGTGACAATAATTTTGTGCTATCAAATTTTGTTGGATGATGTGTTATAGCATCCTGACTTACCGAACTCTTATTCACGTCGGTTTTAATTGTATCGGTTAATTTTTTATCCTGATTTTTTAACAGGATTTGACCGGCCTGGTCCTGGGTTATACCCATTGATTGTAATTGACCTGAATAGGATTGTATAATGGACTGGATTTTCATTGGGTCTATATTTTGCAGGTTAACAGGAATATCCTGAGCGGAAGCCGCAAAGCCCAATCCGAATAATATTAGGATTAAGATGATGTTACTTTTCATTTGGGTGCGAATATAGATTATCCCACCTTGCTATGCAATAATGAAATGCTTAGCCAATCATATAATTGTTACAATGAAAGAGCTATACTGATAATTTTAGTACTCCTTACCTGCTTTAGGTCCTTTAGGCTTTGGAGGATTGCTTGAACCGGTTTCGCCATCCTTGGCCCAACGGAAATCAACACGTCGGTTAACATACTGACGGGACTCATAAACAGGAGACCAGCTATTGTCAGGCAGGCCGGGTATTTTAGGATTGCTTTCACCCTTGAAATTAATAACGAAACGATTCCTGTCCACGCCATAAGTTGTAACAAGATAATCAACGACTTTATTAACCCGTTCCCAAGATAAAATGTCATTGTAGGCGTTGCTTTCACGAACGTCAGCATTACCAACAGCAACCATCTTTTTATCCGGACAAGAAATCATAGCCATGGCAATGATGTGCAAATGTGAGTAGAACTCGGGTTGAATGAAATATTTATCGAGTTCAAAATGAACGGATGGGAAAGTGGTCGTATTACAATAGTTAGCGCCGCCAACATTGAGTTTTGGCAGATCGCTCATATAAACGATTTTATCTTTCATCACACCATTTGAGTCCGTTTTGGCACCAGGAGGTGTTAAACGTTCTTTATCCAGGAAATCAGGGATACCATCACCATCCTGATCCTGAGTAACACCGTGTGTATCTACTACTGCCCCTTTTGGTGAGCCGGATTCCCGGTCCAACTTATCCAAAACGCCGTCATCGTCGGTATCCATCAGGTCGTCAACATTCTTTTTTATCAATGTGTTTAAAGCATCGTAAGTAAATTCTAATGGATTCTGCCAGTATAATTGTTCAACGCGTTTGTTACCACCTAATGCATAGCCAACACCAAGGGCAGTATATTGATAGCTATCAAAATCTCCGGATAAAGCAGGGTCGATGTAAGGATGTTCCTGCCAACGCATACCGTCAATTAAATCATCTTTTGAGGCAGTAAATCGGGTTGTTAGTGAGAGGCTTACGTTCTTAGTTACATGATAACCCACACCAAACATTCCATTGAATACCGGTTTAAACGATCGGTTTAGGAAAGATGGATCTTCAGGTTGCCCTTCTACCGGGGTTTCATACGAGTCGTCCAGCAAGGCTCTGAGCTCTGAACGTATTTCCTTTTTGTCTTTGATGTTCTGGGTATTGGAAATTGGGCGAAAATCATATCGGTTGCCATTTGCATCCAATGCATTATACCAGGATGCATATACCATGCCACCCGCGCCTACTCCAACGTAAAAGTTCAATTTCCTATCTAAAGCACGTTTATGGAACCCGATATTGTTGATGGTAAGGATGAGGTTTGCAGTAAGTTCATCCGTTACATTTCGGTAGTTGTAAAAAAACAAGCCTTCATTATCAGCATAATTTAAATTTTGGCCGGAGAACCCGTTTAGCACTTTGTTGTTCAGCAGACCTGAGTGCGGTTGAAAATTTAAACCATAAGTAGTTCCGTGGAAATAGTGAAGTTGTGTAGACAAGGCATATCCGAATGACTTACGAACCGCAACGCCAAAGCCCATACCACCTATAGTTTTAACATCTCCACCAATGGTAAAACCACCTATGTGAGCACCAACCTCCCATTTATCTCTTGGTTTTGGAGGGTATAAATACGTGCCTTCTACAAACTCTTTTTGTTGAGGTAATTTATTTTTTGAAATAACTGTAGTATCACCAACGATGTCGCGGTAAACAGGTAGAACAGGCTTATATAATGAAGAGTCATTAGTAGTCTGACCCGAGGCCCAATCACTGGTTCCTAGCAGAGAACCGATTAATATAAAAAGGTAAATGTTTCTCATCGACTTTGTTAAAGTTTTCAGGTTTATTAAAAAAGGTGACCAAAGGTATAATAAATGCTTAAATAATGCAATGCTCAGTGATATTTATTTATAGCAAGAGAAAGCCTATTTTTTTCTCGATGTCGTATACTCAATTAAGGATGCAATGGCGTCTTTACTTTGCGATGCCTCAAAGGATTCAAGAATCTTCAGGGCATCGGATTTCAGGTCATTCATCTTAGTTATCGCATATCGGATACCGCCTGACTCATTGACAAATGTTAACACGTCCTTAACCTTGTCCGGCTGCTTATTCTGATTTTTAATGATGTATATCATCTGTCGTTTAACCGGTCTGCTACTATTTTGCAAGGCATAAATTATTGGCAGGGTGAGTTTTTTTTCCTTGATATCGATACCTCGTGGTTTTCCGATATCGTCACTGCCAAAATCGAGCAGATCATCCTTAATCTGAAAGGCCAAGCCAATTAATTCCCCCATTCTTCGGGCTTTTTCAATTATGTCCTTTTCACAACCGGCAGAGGCGGCTCCGGTAGCGCAGGATGAAGCAATCAACGTGGCTGTTTTTTGTCTGATAATCTCGAAGTAGATATGTTCATCTATATCCAGTCGTCTTGATTTTTCCATCTGAAGCAACTCCCCCTCACTCATGTCTCTAACGGCTTCGGATACAATACGTAGTATTTCAAATTCATTGTTATTTATCGATAGTAAAAGCCCTTTTGCCAATAGGTAGTCGCCAACCAGCACAGCAATTTTATTTTTCCATAAGGCATTAATGGAAAAGAATCCTCTGCGTTCGTTTGAATCATCCACGACATCGTCGTGAACCAGTGTTGCCGTATGCAGAAGTTCTATCAGTGATGCGGCAGTGTAGGTTGATTCCGTAATTCCTCCCAACATTTTGGCCGTATGAAATACGAACATAGGCCTTACCTGTTTTCCTTTCCGTTTAATGATATATCGCATCACCACATCTAAAAGCGCAGTATTGCTTCTCAGGGCATCTCTGAACTTCTTTTCAAATACGTTCAGCTCATTTTGAATGGAATCATTGATATGGGAGGGTAAGGTACCTGACATGATGGCGGCCACGAAAATACTTTAATCGAGGCAGAGGTATTTGAAATTGCCTGAATACTGTTCGGTTTTGATTGTAAGCGTAGTCTTACATTTGTTTAATATGCAACATATAAATGGTTTAATAGCGGGGGTTAATCACCGCCCCATTTGCTACGATTTAACCTATGATGACACGATAACTGCCAAGGCTCTTGTCCTGTTCATACACGGGTTTAAGGGGTTTAAAGACTGGGGACATTATCCATTGCTTGCCTGTTCATTTGCTGAGCTCGGCTATCCTTTTCTGAAATTCAATTTTTCACACAATGGCACCACGCCCGATCAACTTCTGGATTTAACCGACACCGAGGCATTTGGTCATAACAATTTAACCATAGAGCTAACTGAGGTTGCGATCATGCTCCATCACATATCGAACCGGATAAGTCAATATACAGGCTCGGTTCCTATAGTCCTTGTCGGACATAGTCGGGGTGGCGGAATTGCTATAATTAAAGCGGCTGAAGATGAACGCATAAAAGGGCTCATCACCCTGGCTTCATTAAGTCGTTATGGGCATTTCTTTGGAGCCGACCGTTATGAGGAGTGGCGTGAAACCGGAGTGATACATGTTCTGAACAGCAGAACAAGGCAATATTTGCCCATGTACTGGCAATATATGGAAGATCTTGAGCTAAACGCACAAAGACTAAATATTCAGGATAATGCAAAACGGATAACAGTGCCTTGGTTGATTGTACACGGCACTGCCGATGAATCAGTTCCGGTCTCGCACGCTTTAGATCTTCACAAGGCTAATCCCCAAGCACAACTAATGATTATTGAAGGGGCCAACCATACATTCGGGGGTAAGCATCCTTATCAGTCGGATGCACTTCCTATGCATACCTTAGAATGGGTTAAGCAGTCCATAGGCCTGCTGGATAAATATTTTAAAGCGTAATATTCTTAAAAATACCACGTGATTTATTCTGCGCCGTGGTTATATTCGCCGTTCGAAAAAAAAAGACAAGTCATGAACTTTGAACTCAGTGAAGAGCATTTGATGATCCAACAAGCCGCACGCGATTTTGCCAGAAATATTTGTTTACCCGGTGTTATTGACCGAGATGAAAAACAGCAGTTTCCTAAAGAGCAGATAGAGGAGCTGGCTAAATTAGGTTTTATGGGGATGATGGTGTCGCCCGAATACGGTGGCGGAGGTATGGATACAATCAGTTATGTATTGGCCATGGAGGAAATCTCAAAGATTGACTCATCGGTATCTGTTTGTATGAGTGTAAATAACTCTCTGGTATGCTGGGGACTTGAGACTTACGGCAACGAAGAACAAAAAAGAAAATATCTGGTACCGCTGGCAAAGGGAGATCTTATAGGGGCTTTTTTACTTTCTGAACCCGAAGCAGGCTCGGATGCTACTTCACAACGCACAACGGCTATTGATAAAGGCGATCATTACCTGCTCAATGGAACCAAAAACTGGATTACAAATGGTAATAGCGCATCGGTATATCTGGTTATTGCTCACACGGATGTGTCTAAAGGAAGCCACGGTATCAATGCCTTCATCGTTGAAAAAAATACCAAGGGCATAACGGTAGGAGCCAAAGAAAATAAACTAGGTATTCGTGGGAGTGATACCCATTCCATCATGTTTCAGGATGTTGTGGTACCGAAGGAAAACAGGATTGGAGAGGATGGATTCGGATTTAAATTTGCGATGAAGACCTTAGCCGGAGGACGCATTGGTATTGCCTCTCAGGCACTGGGCATAGCCAGCGGCGCTTATGAACTGGCTCTCGAATATTCTAAACAGCGTAAAGCATTCGGTAAAGAAATCAGTAAACATCAGGCAATACAATTCAAACTTGCCGACATGGCTACGGAGATTGAAGCGGCTCGTTTACTGATACTCAAATCAGCCTGGGAAAAAGATCAGCATCTGGACTATACATTAAGCGGTTCCATAGCTAAGGTATTTGCATCAGAGGTTGCGATGAAAACGACCGTTGAAGCTGTTCAGATCCACGGCGGATATGGATACGTAAAAGAGTATCACGTTGAACGACTGATGCGTGACGCAAAAATTACACAGATTTATGAAGGCACATCCGAGGTTCAGCGCATTGTTATCAGCAGAAGTATTCTCAAATAAACCAATCCGTTAATCATACTTTCTGAAATTGGCATTATTTTTACACGACCTAAGATAAAAAAATATGAAAACTTTACTTACCACATGCCTACTGTTTTGTTTTTTGCAGGTTTTTTCCCAGCAACAACCACCGGCGCCTTATAGTGCACAAATATTTGCCGAACAAGGTGAACGCTTTTGGGTGATTATCAATGGCGTAAAACAAAATTTAGATCCTCAAACGAATGTATTGGTGCAAGGCCTACGAGCCCCCAATTACAAAATGAAAATTATTTTTGAAGATAACAATCTGCCCGAACTTGATCAAAACCTGTTTTTTCAGGATCCCGGAGAATATATCTATAACATCAAAAGAAACAAAGAGGGTAAATATGTGATTCGTGCAAATTCTTTTGTTCCTATCGCTCAAATTATGCCACCTCCTCCCGGGCAAACCGTAATTGTTTACGGCGCTCCGGCACCGGTAGGTCAAACAACCGTTACAACAACTACTCCCGGAGGCGTTGTCCAGCAAACCACTACCACCACTACCACCGGAGGTATTCCAGGTGACAATATCAGTATGGGAATGAGCGTTGGTGGCGTAAATGCCGGTGTTAATATTAACGTTAACGGTATGACAGGCAACTCTACCTATACCGAAACGACCACAACGACTACTACAGTGGGCGGAACAACGAGTATGACCACGACAACCGGAGCTCCTGTTCAGCAACAAATTATTTATGTGCCCGGATATGGTGGACCAATAGGTTGTCCTATTCCGATGGACCCCGGAGCATTTGCTAATGCAAAAAATAGTATAACTAATGCCAGCTTTGAATCGACCAAACAGGATATGGCCAAAAATATTATCGGAAATAATTGCTTTACTTCTGCACAGGTTCGTGAATTACTCACGCTATTTGATTTTGAATCTACCAAGCTGGAGATTGCTAAGTTTGCCTATCCCCGCACCTACGACAGAGGTAACTACTTTATGGTTAATGATGTATTTGATTTCGACAGCAGTCGCAGTGAACTTAGTGAGTTTACCGGCGGATACTAGAACCTATTCATCCAACAGTACACAAAGCCCTGCCGAGCAGGGCTTTTTTGTTATTATCATTGCAGGTATTAAAATATGATTTCCCGTCTAATCCGTTATGTAATCAGTTTTGTTATACCGATCCGTGTGACGAAGACATCGAGTAGCTATCACAACTATCTGGAAGTTGTGTATTCACAGGGCAGATTAATGCTTAATACCAGAAAGGCGAATTACTCATTCGGTGGTCTGCATCGGGTGTTTCAGATAGCATTCAAACACATCAACTATAAGGATATTGAGGCTGAACACATTTTGATACTTGGTTTTGGTGTTGGATCGGTAGCGTCAATTATTCAGGATGAGTATGGCAAGACGAATACATCAATTACAGGCGTTGAGTTGGATCCGGTTATTGTAGAATTAGGTAAAACCTATTTTAATACGGATCGTTTCAGGCAAACCGATATTATTTGCAGCGATGCACATGACTTTGTGAATCGAACTGATGAGCGCTTTGATCTTATTGTTGTTGATTTATATGAGGAAGTAAATGTTCCGGAAAAGTTTGAGACAAGTCAATTCCTGATCCGGTTAAAGGATATGCTATCTGCGAATGGACAGATTGGTTTTAATAAAGTAGCCCATACTAAATTCCACTACAAGCAGTTCGAATTATTATATCAAAGAATGAATGAAATATATAAATCTGTTACGGTGATTGAGGCGTTGGGAATGAACAGAGTTTTAATAGCGAAAAATTAATCAGTCAGGTTTTCCTTAACCTGTATGGTGCCTCTTATCTTCTTGATTTTATAATTAGTAAGATCTTCATTTGCCTCAAGTCCGTCGCCATAGATAATCTCATCTTTAGTTTGTATGGTCACAAATTTTTCCGTGTATATTTTTTTGTTCTTGTTATTCCAGATCAGCTCTTCACTATTTAGTTTTTCTCCCTTAATGTTTATGACCTCAACATTGTTTCGGGCAATCATCTCATTGGTGGTTTCATCAATACGTCCGTAGCCTGCAGTAAGCCGGCTAGACTCCACGAGTTGTTCGTCGAAGAATAGTACACGAAGCCCTTTATTAAATTCAAGGTATGGCTTTCGTGTATTAAAACGCTTGAGTTCGCTGGATAATAATCTGGCGCGTATGCTGGCATCTGTACTGTATAATATTTCAATATTATAGGCTGTTTCAACTTCTGCATCAATTTTATCAGAAATCTTTTTTATTTCATTCCAATTATTTTCACAAGCATTGCATACAGTTAATAGTATAAATAAACTTAGTATACGAAGCAGTTGCTTAATCATACTTTCGCTTAATAAACCAACGGTCTGATATAGAAAAGCCGAGCGTTCCACGAAGGAAACGCTCTTCAAGCAAATTATTACTCGTGGTTCCCATTTTTCCGATTTCAAATGCAAAATCGATATCGCTGAAAAAACGTTTTACAGGTATGCCAAAACCGGCAGTGATGGCGTATTGATTAATCTGCTGATTATTGAAGTAGATCGGTGTCTGTTGATAATAGCCGCCTAAACGAAATTTTAAACGATTGTATAAACCTTCAAGAGCCGTTTCGTTAGGTATCCACTGAATACCGGCCGCAACTTTATAGCTTGCTCTGAACGAGTCTATCTCATTAAAGCTTCTGTACGATTGTGCGTCGGTATAATTAAAGTTTACACCAACGAGCCATTTGTTTTTAAAATTGTACAGTAATCCTGCATCAAACGAGGCCGGTAAGATAACAGCGCCTCGCTGATTAAATGCAGCGGTTATCGTATCAAAAGCAACTTCAGCATTTGCGGAGTTGTAATAAAAACGATTCATCATCATATCTCTGGTACTTCGAATGCTATTGTTCAGATTTCCGGCAACACCAACCGTAAGGGTGTTTTGTTCTTTCCATTTGATATCGTACTGAGCTCCGCCATAAAATGAAAAACCATTTAGGTGGCGATCATTGTAATATCTGGAATTAAATCCATTTAAGGTGTCATCAAATACTAACCGTGTAGCATTTCGGATGTTCCCGAATACGAATGCCGCCCGAGCGCCTATGCGTAAATTTTTGAAAAGAGAAACGCCTGTAGCCAAGTACGCCTCATTGACTGATCCTTCACCATTGAATATCTGAACATAACGGGGCAACCCGTTTGCCGATTCGTTAAACTCAAGAATGTTGTAGTTTACTCTCGAAAGTGGAAGCAGGCCAAAAGATACGGCACCGTGTTTAATGGGGAACGCTAATGTGATATAATCAACAGTTCCGTATCCAAAATTTTGTGAAGCACTATCGCTCCTCACGGTCATTCCCTTTGCGAATAATCCAATCTGATAGTTAGTCAATTTAAGTGCGCCGAGGGATGCCGGATTGGCTATGTTAAATCGATCTTTTGAAGAGTAGGTTGCCTGCATATTGCCCCATCCACGCATAGCGGCTGTGGTCATCGGGCGCATATCGCCAATACCAAACCGGGTATATGGGGAATTTTCCTGTGCCAGAATGGAAGCACTCGCGAATAGAAAAATGAATGTAATCAGGTGTTTATACAAAGTCGGGGTAGTTGAGTTTAAGAATGTGTTGTAGCCCTCTCAGAGCCAAATGATCGCCTGCAAATATCTTATAATTTATATGAGGCTCAAAATAGGAAGCATCGCCGCCGGTCAGAATGATATTTAGTTTCTTGTATTTCTTTTTGTATTCCCTGATGATGTAATTAAGTTCGCCGATAATACCATTAATTACGCCACTTTGCATAGACTGTTCGGTAGTGCGACCAATGAGGGATGCTGAGCGTGATACGGATACCAAAGGAAGACGGGCCGTCAAATGGTGCAGTGCTTTGAAGCGCATATATAATCCCGGACTGATACCACCGCCGAGATAGTCATTACGGGCATCGATAATATCATAGGTGATACAGGTGCCTAATGAAATAATCAAAATATTAGACTTGCCGAATAGGTCGGTTGCTCCTGAAACCAGGGCAATTCGATCTTGGCCCAGTGTGGCACTTTTATAGTTATTTCTGAACGGCAGTATCAATTGATTGTTTAGAGGAATAATAGTGATTTTATTATTTAGGCTTTGTAAGTAGGGGACGTCCTTTTCGCTTACATTGGAATACAGCAGGCACTGTACATAATGTTTTTTTATCAGTGTGTTGAGGAACGTTTTTGTTATTTCCTTATTATATGAGATCAATGTTAATGCACCTTGATTGGAAACAGCAATTTTTGTTCGGGTATTACCAATATCTAATAACAATGCGGGCATGGCTTTGCTAAAGTAACAAACTGTATGATGTATAAATAACAAAGCCGGCGTAAGCCGGCTTTGTAGCAAATGTTATGCGGATTTTATTATTGATCCCACCAAACTTTTTGAAGCATATCTGATACGATGATTGCATTGGTATTATAAATGCGTTCATCAACAGGTGTGATTAATCTGCGGGGTATTTCGGTTAATTGAGCATCAGGATTGGGTGTTAATGCCGGCAATCCGGTTCTGCGCCAATCGGCCCATACCTCAGGTTGAGTAAATAGGTCAACATATTTTTGCGTCATAATCTTATCTTGAGTTATTGAGCCGGCTGTTTCATTGGCATACGTAGCCTCGTAAGTAGAATCTGACGCTCCTGTGGTGCGCAGAATACTTTCTTTTACGGCATCATTTAAAGCTGTTGCCGCCTCGGCATTTTGTCCAAGTCGCCAATGGGCTTCTGCTTTGATAAATAAGGCTTCTGAGTAGAGTGCCAGAGGAAGCGGAGAGTCATCGCCGCCATACAGGGAGCCCAGATTGCTGGTTGTGGTCTCAAAGCTGTTATTTGGAGTTCCGCTATATCCACCGGAGTCGTCCACACTGCAATATATTGTTAAACGGGGGTCGTTAGTCGCTTTTAGTAAATCAACAAAGTAGCCGCCCATCTTAATATAGTTCGCTCTGATCTGATTAAATGCTGACCAAAGATTTAACTCATTACCATTAAGACCATACACGGCAAATGCATCATCTCCGCTGACAAGGCCAGATGCATTGTAAATATCCAGAACGGTTTGTGCTGATCCTGATCCGTCTTTTTTACTTAAGCGATTTGCATAGCGTAGTTTAATAATGTAGGCTGTTTTAATCCATGCCTCGGCGTCGCCGCCATGAATAAAATCATCTGTTGAAGGCAATAATTTATTTTCCTCATCAGCTGATTGCAAGTCATCAATGGCAAGATCAAGTTCACTTTGAATATTCTTAATTATTTCCTCCTGCTTATCGTAATTCGGATTATAAAAATCATTTCCATCCAAACCTTTAAGCGCTTCGCTGTATGGAACATCGCCCCAATAATCGGTACATAGACCTATCGTCATGGATTTAAGCACTCTTCCTATGCCACGATAGCGGGGGTTATCATCTCCGGATAGTTCTATCAGTTCCTGCATATTGATGAGTCCATCGGCATAAATGGATTTCCATTCATTCAAATTTGCGGATTCATCGATTGAGTACAATGCTACATCCTGCATCTGAAAGTCTGTGCCTGCTGATTGTTGTGTAAAAATGGAAGCTGTACGGGCTAACTGACCATTATAGGCAGAAAAGACCGCAAGTTCTGATACAGATAAGAGTAGGGATGGGGTGTTTTTTGCGGGGCTGTTTGGAGAAACCCGATATCCATCAACCCACTTTTTACAACCGGTGCCTATAGTCACCAGAAGTATTGAAAAAATTATAATTGACTTTTTCATGGTATTAAAAGTTTTGTTTTTATGAATGATTAGAAACCTATGCTTAAACCGAATAACCAGGATTTGGTACCGGGCATATTAAAGTAGTTGTATCCCTGAACATTTGATCCAGCTCCGTTTAGACTGGTTTCAGGATCTGTGCCGGGATATTTGGTTTTGAGCCACACGTTGCGTCCTGTGACACGCGCTGTTAACGACTTGATTGGTGTGTTCTTAAAGACTTTTGCCACAGGCAAATCGTATGCAAGGGTTAATTCTCTCAAACGAACCCATGATCCATCAAATATGGCATTCTCACGAACACCAAATGCACCATCGCCAACAACGTGATTGTAGTATGTGAATGCATCAATCTCGATATCGTTTTTTACATAGGTTATATTTCCGTTGCCATCGTCAACTGCTTTTACGCCATCTACGATAAACGTTTTATCACGATTATCGCCTGACTCTTTGGTTGTGCCAATTCGATTCATGCGGGCAATGGTTCCATCCCATATATCGCCACCTTTGCGAATATCGAACAGCACTGTAAGAGAAAGCCCTTTGTAACTGAATGTATTGCGAATATTAGACAACCATTGCGGATAGGGAGAGCCAATGACACCAAAAGTGTCGGCAGCCAAAGGAATGCCACTCTCATCAACGATAATATTTCCTTCAGGATCTCTGGCCCACATCGAGCCAAAGAGCACTCCATACTGCTGACCTACGTAAGCATAGGGCTCAGGATCACCAAACGTGGATTCGACATTAAAACTATTTAGGCCGTCAGCAATTTTTGTAACCTCGTTTCTGTTTCTGGAAAAGTTGCCGCCAAGATTCCAAACAAAGGCTTTACTTCTGATGATATCTGCATCTGCAGACACTTCAATTCCTTTGTTAACCATCTCCCCGGCATTGGAATAAACATTAGAGAAACCAGATGATGAAGCAATGGGACGGGTTACTAAAATATCTTTCGATAGCTGGTTGTAGTAAGTAACATCAAGATTAATGCGACCGTTTAAGAATTTTAATTCCAATCCTACCTCACGACCAATTTGTCTTTCGGGTTTCAGGTCAGGATTGCCAAGAATATTTGATTGGCTGTAACCAAATCCGGATTGACCGAGATAAGGGAATCCAATTCCATCGGTAAATCCGTCTGTAAACAACGGGCTTACATAATAAGTGGATGAGGAGTAGGCGGGTGGATTAATACCTACCTGAGCATAACCCAATCGAATTTTTCCAAAGGAGAGTATTTTATTTTCTTCTAGTAATTCCGTAAACACAAAGCTACCGTTCACGCTGGGGTAAAATACTGAATTGATGTTGGGCCCCCAGGTACTACTCCATTCATTACGACCGGTGATGTTCAAGAACACCGTACTGCGCCAATCAAATCCAAAATCACCAAACCAGGCAGCTGTGCGTGTAGTTACGTTTGCTTCGCTCGCAAAAAGATTCGACGCATTGCTCAGATTATAAAATTTAGGTATGGTAAGATCGCGGCCACGGGCATATAAATCCTGTGAGTATACCTGAGTCAGGTTGTTACCTAT
>BJGO01000023.1 GCA_014190535.1 Bacteroidota bacterium
GAAGTGGTAGAATTATTGTGCAAAGCCTAAACACTACGCGCCGGTTCCATTATGCTGTGATTTGATAAGCTGAATGTGAGGTTGGTGTTGATGGTGAGGTGCGGCCTTATGTTCAATCTTGTGTTTTTTATGTTTCAGGCAAAATACTGCACACTGCTGTAATTCATCTGTTAGCTCCTCTGAAATTAAAAACTCAACGCTACAGAATACATCAACAGATCAGATCAGTTCACTTTCTTTTTCATCTGATTCAATTCATTTTGCATTAGCATCATCATTCGTGTTAAGGAATAAACGTTCATATCATCGGGCTGCTGAATATCAAACCGGATATAACCTACGGCATACCATATTTCCAGGATATCGTTCGGGTTGAGCTCATATGGTTCATATTCCAGATTATCTGACTTAAGGAGAAATGTACCGCTATCGTGAATGCGGTTATACAATCGCTTAAATACGATTCCATCATTTGCTGTTACGATAATGTAGGGATATCCGTCACGAATTTCTTGCCAATTCATTACATACTCACAAATAATGTAAGAACCACTTTCTATTGGAAGCATACTATCACCGGAAATCTGAAAGGTGCGATATGTTCGATCTGTTTTAAAACGGTCAAAGGGAAGATTGAAGGTAGGTAAGGTCTCAATAAATTCCGGATCAGCGTATCCGTTCAGATAACCGGCTGCTGCTTTAGAGGGGACTACGGTGATTAACTCCCGATTTTCACGATCCACTACAATAGGCAATACTCTTAAACCTCTTCCTTCAATATCCTTGTATAGCCCTTTATGAGATGAATTATTTGTTCTGTTTTTTTGAGCAAACTGCTTTTCCATATCGCTATCAATCATGTCGTGAATACTTACCTTAAACAAATAGGCCATACGCTGAAGGAGTTCATATTTGGGTTCTGCCCTGCTCTCTTCATAGGAGCCGATCATGGCGCGGTTTATGGCCAGTTTATCGGCGAGCTGCTCCTGAGTTAATCCTTTTTGCTTTCTTAGAAATCGAAGATTTGATGCAAAGAATGACATATCCGTTTATTTATTGTTGGCTTGATTTAAGACGTGTTTGTTTACTAAATTATTTAGCTAAAATATCAATTTATATGAAATTTATTTCAGGCAATTACAAACGGGTTTATACACAAACTTGTTCCTTGTGTATTCCTTAGATAGTTTTACCCAAATACGATATGAAAAAAATTCTGATTGCCAACCGCGGTGAGATAGCCATACGGGTCATGCGTGCCGCACGAGAAATGGGGATAAAAACTGTAGCTGTTTATTCGGAAGCAGACCGAACAGCACCTCACGTTCGATATGCTGATGAGGCCTTGTTTCTGGGGCCTCCGCCATCGGCGCAGTCGTATCTGCTGGGCGATAAAATTATTGAAGGTGCCCTAATGTTAGGTGTTGACGGCATCCATCCCGGTTACGGATTTCTGAGTGAGAATGCCGACTTTGCCAGAAAGGTGCGCTCTGCGGGTTTAACTTTTATTGGTCCATCACCTGAAAGTATGGACATGATGGGCAGTAAACTGGCCGCAAAGGAAACTGCGGCCCGATACAAAGTACCTATGGTTCCCGGCACGGCAGAAGCAATACGTGATGTGGCTGAGGCAAAACGAATTGCCAAGGAAATCGGGTTTCCGATACTGATAAAAGCTAGTGCCGGTGGTGGCGGAAAAGGTATGAGGCTGGTTCAACGCTTGGAGGATTTTGACGAACAGATACGAATGGCTCAAAATGAAGCCAGGAGTGCCTTTGGTGACGATGCGGTATTTATGGAAAAATATGTAACTGCTCCCAGGCATATTGAAATACAGATTCTGGGTGATCAGCATGGAAATATTGTCTATCTATTCGAGCGCGAATGCAGTATACAGCGCAGACATCAGAAATTAGTTGAAGAAGCTCCAAGTGCTATTCTTACAGATGCATTGCGTCAGCGTATGGGAGAGAGCGCAATAGCCGTATCCAAAGCCTGCGGTTATTACAGTGCCGGAACCGTTGAATTCCTGGTTGATGATCAACTCAATTATTATTTTCTTGAAATGAACACCCGACTGCAGGTTGAGCATCCGGTTACGGAATTCATTACCGGTATCGACTTGGTCAAAGAACAAATAAACATAGCACGGGGGGAGAAACTAACTTTTACTCAAGCTGATTTAAAAATTAACGGACATGCCATCGAATTGCGTGTTTGCGCAGAGGACCCGATGAATAATTTCCTTCCGGATATTGGAACATTAACTCGCTACCAGAAACCACAGGGACCAGGTGTTCGGGTTGATGATGGTTTTGAACAAGGTATGGACATTCCAATCTATTATGACCCTATGTTGGCTAAATTAATCGTACATGCCGCAACCCGGGAGCAAGCGATAGAACGAATGAAACGTGCTATATCAGAATATGAAGTAAGCGGAGTGAACACCACCCTGCCCTTCGGTCGATGGGTGATGCAACACAATAAGTTTAGAAGCGGTGATTTTGATACCGGATTTATAGCCCGCTATTTTAATGCCGACACGATCTCGTGGCTTGCAGAAGATTCCACATCGGAGGTAGCCGCCGCTATAGCCGCTGTGGAGGCATTATCTACAGCAACTGCTCCGCTTGATTCCGCATCAAATAATTCACTTGAACATAAAAGTAAATGGATGCAAAGGCGTTCTGTTTAATTAATCATTAATATCTATTTTCATGCATCGCTATTTATTCATTACACTTATATCTTTTGCCTGTACAAATGCTTCAAATTATCAGCATACGAATCGTGTACATCAGCCGGGAGGGAATACGATTGAGACACGCTTTACACCGCCGGCCGATTTTCAACGTTTAGCGGTTAGTAAGGGTTCGTTTGCCGCTTACCTGCGCCAATTACCCCTTAAGCCCGAAGGCACCCTCGTAAAGTATTACAATGGTAGCACTAAAGATGATGACGCTTATATCGCTGTTGTTGACATGGATATTTCAAATAAAGACCTTCAACAATGCGCTGATGCTATCATGCGGCTAAGAGGTGAATATCTTTTTGCTAACGGATTTTATGATCGTATTTCATTTAGATTAACCAATGGGTTTCAGGTTGATTACCACGAATGGATAAAAGGTAAACGGGTAAACGTTTCCGGTAACGAGACCTCTTGGATACAGCGTGCAAAACCATCAAATACTTACAATGATTTCAGAAATTACATGGAGTTTATTTTTACCTATGCCGGCACACGTTCACTGGCAAAGGAATTACATTCTAAATCGCTTCAGGATATTTCGATAGGTGATGTCTTTATACAAGGTGGATCTCCGGGACATGCCGTTATCGTTATTGACCTTGCCGTTAACCGTCAGGGAGAAAAAGTATTTATGCTAGCTCAAAGTTATATGCCTGCACAGGAAACTCAAATACTCCGAAATAATAAAGACAAATCGTTGAGTCCTTGGTATCGTGCCTCTTTCTCCGGCTCATTAGAGACTCCTCAATGGATATTTAACGCAACTGATCTTAAAACCTGGTAAGTTATTTTATTACTGCGTTAATATAATCACTTACAACGAAACTTCAATATAGTGGGGATGAATGCACTTCGGAACAAAGATATTCCAAGTTATCCTCTCATCAGCATCACCGAAATTCATTCACAGTGTAATAAAGGCTAAATCTTTTCGCTTATAGATAGTAAATAGATTCAGGATATATGATAGCCGCCAGTCTTATCTCAGCAGAAATCCAATGTTCTTATTAATCTCCAAATTCATTTAAACCAATTACTCGTTCACAACAGTTTAGTAGCAACTGTATCAAGCCAGGTAAAACACCTGAGTTAATAAAAGTATTGCATAGTTAACCGTACTCTGGAATCTGATGTGCTGTATAGGAATATCACTCTTGGTTCATCTGCCTTTACTGTTCCGGGATATACTTTGTATGTTGTTATCGGTAACTCTTCCTTATATAATTTTCGAGTATTATCGATATTGCATCGCGTGATCTGAATCAACTTATAATCGTATTCACATTGCATATATGCATCATACTGTTCATCTTCAACATATCGTAAAGAGTCCAGCGGTATACCCAATATCTCTGAACATTCATAGGCCAGATAAATTGTAGTGCTATCGAGATATTGATTAAGTTTTTCTTTGCTGTTTATGATAACACCATACTGACCATAGCTACATAAGAAGTGAACGAGCAAGATACCGAGGATAATTAGTTTTTTCATAACCGCATCTTTATTTTGGCTAACGTAAGAACATATTAATTTAGTATTTCATTAAACCATCAATCAAGAAC
The DNA here is from genome assembly GCA_014190535.1 of Bacteroidota bacterium. Classification (GTDB taxonomy): domain Bacteria; phylum Bacteroidota; class Bacteroidia; order Chitinophagales; family UBA10324; genus BJGO01. Next base: position 4,321 of record BJGO01000023.1, read on the forward strand.
TAAGTCCTAAAGAAGACACTCGCTAATTATGAAGTTCATTATTAAATTAATCACCGGCTTTACTTTACTTTCAGGTTTTGCTGTTGCTCAAAACGAAGGGAACCTTTTTTTTACTGAAGGTATCGTACACGAAATTCATTTTAACTTCTCTCAGTCCAATTACTGGGACAGCTTAGTGGCCAATGAACCCTCAGAAACCTATATGATCTGTAATGTAACTATCGACGGCATCAATTACACGAATAGCGGTGTTCGTTTTAAGGGTAATTCATCCTACAATAATCCGAGTCAGAAAAAACCGTTTAAAATTGATCTTGAGGAGTATGTAGATGGACAAACTCACGATGGATTAAAACAACTTTCACTGAATAATGCATTTAAAGATCCCAGTTTTCTGCGCGAAAAACTTGCACTCGATTTTATGCGCAAACATCAGATACATGCTCCCCGTGCCACGTTCGCGCGACTATATCTAAATGGGACCTACTGGGGACTTTATTCTGTAATTGAAGATGTTGGAAAAACTTTTCTCAGCCAGCACTATGGCAATAATGATGGCAATTTGTTTAAAGGAGATCCTCAGGGACGTTTAACATGGATGGGCAGTGATCCTGCTTCGTATTACAACAGCTATGAACTAAAAACAAATGAAGATCTTAACGACTGGAGCGATTTGATAGCACTGATTGATGCACTGAATAACTCATCTGATCTCGATCTTATTGATGCACTCGGCTCCCGATTGAATTTTGATGCCTGGTATGATTATTGGGTTGTACATCATCTTTTTGTGAATCTGGATAGCTATATCGGTTCTGCGCATAACTACTATATCTACCATAATGAATTCAGTGACAAATTTGAATTTATAGCTTGGGATGAAAATGAATCCTTCGGAAATTTTACTATGGGATTAACGACAACGCAGTTACTTAATTTATCACATACTTACATACCCCAGCCTGCTAATCAGCGTCCTTTGATGAAAAGAATTCTGGAGAATGAAACACTTAAACAGGCCTATATCAACCGGTATTGTGAACTATTAGCTCACTTCACCCCGGAAGCTTTTGAAAGCCGGATAGACTCCCTGGCCAATCTCATTCGTCCGTACGTGTACGAAGACAATCTTAAGACATACAGCAACAATCAATTTGAACAGAATCTTACTCAGGACATCAATGTTCAGGGACCTCAGGGAGGAACTACGATTATGGGTTTAACCTCTTTTATTGCCTCTCGACGATCCTTTCTGGTACAGGAACTCAGCAATGCCGGTTGTACGTCATCCATATCGAACGAACAGCTATATAGCGGCAGATTATTTCCGAATCCGGCCAGTGATTATTTTTTCATAGATCAGTTAAATCGTTCAGTTCAAACCATTGAAATTGTTGGCGTAGACGGTCGCATTTATCAGCAACATCAAACTACCGATGTTAATCCGGTTCAAAAAATAGACATCAATCTTCCCTCAGGAATATACCTTGTAAAATTAATTTCCGATGATGGACAAATGAACCATCTTAAGCTTATGGTTACACCGTAATGCCGTAAAACATATTAGCAAGGTAATTATCTATATTATAACGCTCAATAGATTGAGGCCATAGTTTATTAGCATTCATTACAGATGAAGGGGGACAAGTGGTTTATTGATATTAAACTAATTTTTATTTGTATTGTTGTCGTTATGTTTTGATAAAAATTCTAACGCCGTAACTCGCTTTGTCGTAAATCTTTCTATGATAAATTATCACTTATTAAGACCCGTTTTAATCTTATTTTTTACATTAATCATTACTGAACAGGGTTTTGCACAAAAACAAAACAATCAGTGGCGATTTGGGTATGAGGGTGGCATTAATTTTAATACCTCTCCACCTACAAATACACCTCCTTCAGCCATATTAACCGGCGAAGGTGGTGCTAGTGTAGCTGACAGAAATACCGGCGCACTTTTATTTTATACTGATGGCGTAAGTGTCTGGAATGCGCTAAATCAGATTATGCCAAATGGTAATGGATTACTTGGTGGTGATCCTATTCTGCTTTCATCAACCACGGCGGCTGTTATTATCCCTAAACCGGGCAGTTGTACACAGTACTATATCGTTACCATCGATGAACAATTTGGTGGCAATGGACTTCGATATAGTTTGGTGGATATGCTACTTAATGGCGGTCTTGGCGACGTCGTGCCAACGCAAAAAAATATTTTACTTTTTAACACCAACTCAGAAAAAATTGAAGTGGTACCCGCTCTGAACGGTGAGGATTTCTGGGTAATTACCCACGACAATCCGGGTAATTCTTTCTATTCCTTTTTATTAACCGGCAGTGGATTTCAAACGACACCAGTCGTTTCAACTTTGGGCGGTACTCAGGGTAATGGAGCCGGTCATCTAAAAGTGAATCAACAGTTTAATAAACTGGCTTGCGGCAGTTTATTTGACGGCACTATGGAACTCTTTTCATTCAATAATGCAAACGGAGTTGTCAGTGACCAAATCGCCTGGGATCTTGATCCCATAATGACTAATTTTTCACCACTGATTTATGGTGTTGAATTTTCACCCGACGGAAATCTCTTATATATCAGCAACCTAAATGTTATATTTCAATACGACATTTCAAGTGCTTCGTCCAATACCATTCAAAACTCCGCTTACCAGGTCAACACGTCTTCATTTAATTCCCCTGCAACGCTGCAATTAGGCCCTAACGGGAAAATATATATTAACTCAGGATCAATCGATGTGATCAACGCTCCAAATAATGCCGGAGTGGCTTGTGCTTATGAGACCGGTGTGTTAACAGGCGGAGGATACGGACTACCTAAGTGGGTTTATTCCATTTCAACTACGGATACCATTACCACGAATGGCGACACCTGTTTAGGTAGTTTAATATTATTTACAATTGATCCCGCCAATGGCATTACGACTGCAAACTGGAATTTTGGTGATCCAAACAGCGGCACAAACAATAACTCCACAGCGGTTAATCCAACGCACCAGTTCAGCGACACCGGCACGTATTTAATTAGCTGCATCGTTACACTTGCGTGCGGAACAGATACCTTATTCAAATCAATTACCATAACGGATTGCTCATCGAACACAGAATTTCTGGACATTATTGCCTCATCAGATAGTTGCCTACAAGACGCTGTACTTTTTTCAATCAGCACAAACCTGTTCATCGAGAGTCTCATTGGATGGAATTTTGATGATCCAAACAGCGGCGCGAACAATACCTCTTTACTATCAACACCTACCCATATATTTTCAGATACGGGCACCTATACGGTAAGTTGTATTGTTCAGATAAACTGTGGTGAACCTCCTACTCCTAATAATCCGATAACCGTGCCTTGCTTCTATGTTGATACGATATATACCACTGTGCAGATCATAGATTGCTCACCTCCTGACTCTTGCAATATCGTAATCATACCACCTTCAGACACTTGTCTGCAATCCAATCTGTTTTTTACCACTCAATCCGACTCACTTATTCTTTCACTTGAATGGAACTTCGGGGACCCTAACAGCGGGGCCAATAATACATCTATACTAATTAACCCAACGCATCAGTTCAGTGATACCGGCACGTATACCATTCGCTGTATCGCTAACCTGTCTTGCGGTATCGACACAAGTTATATCAATGTTACGATTACGGATTGCCCCGTTGAGCCGGATTTTATTACCATCGAATATTCCACGGATAGTTGTTTGCAGAATCCTGTTGTCTTCTCGATTAACTCAAATCTGCTTATCGAAAATATAATTGAGTGGAATTTTGGTGATCCAAACAGCGGTACAAATAATACTTCTTTACTATCATCACCTACCCATACATTTTCAGATACGGGCACCTACACGGTAAGTTGTATTGTTGAAATAAACTGTAGTGAACCACCTACACCAAATAATCCGATTACAACACCTTGTTTCTATGTTGACACTATTTATACACAGGTAACCATCATACGTTGTGAAGAACCTGAACCGGAATGTACCGTTTATTTACCCAATGCATTCTCTCCTAATGGTGATGGTATCAACGATCGTTTCCAGGCTATTTCGCTTTGCGAACTTGAAGATTATAACCTGTCAATTTTTAATCGATGGGGTCAGTTGATTTATAACACCAACATTCTAGGCGATAAATGGGATGGCACTTACAGACAATTAAACTGCGAAACGGGTGTATATGTTTACATAATCCGATACCGATTTGCTTCCGAATCGGCACAGATAAAAAAAGGAAATGTTACCCTGCTTCGATAAGTAAGAAGACACAAAAGTTATGCAACCAGATTATTCGCATCTTAGTTTCAGGGCTTTATCTGTGTCGTATCAATAACAGATTGTTAAATGAGTAAATTATTAAAATAATTAATGTCATACATTAATTAAAACCAGCTTTATAAGCTATTCCCACAAACGGGTTTTATCTGCAGATAATTTCGTTAAATCGAATACAATATAACCCCCAAATGTATAATTGACTATTTGGCTATTGCTAAACTTTAAGGAAGCTAATGTCTTTGAGTATTGCTTTAAATCACAATAGAAATTATGGTTTGACTTAAAGCATGTTTCCGGATATTTATCAAATAACTATTCGATAAGCGTAAACGGACATTAGCTGATAGATTAGACAGCAATATATTATTTTTGAACATCGTCATCCATGAAAGCACTGGGGTATTATTTATCAATTCCTTTTATTTATGTACTCAGTGCTTTACCGTTCCCACTTCTATATGCCATCAGCGATGTGCTTTTTCTGGTTTTATATTATATCATTGGCTATCGAAAAAACATAACCGCTACGAATCTTCGGAACGCTTTTCCCGAAAAGTCGGATGCCGAAATCCAAACGATAATCATTAAATATTACAGGCATCTGTGTGATATAATACTGGAAACATTCAAGCTATTGGGTATGCGCCGTTCAGAGCTGACCAAACGGTGCCGCATTATTAATTACGAATTATATTTCGACATTCTATCCGGACAACGAAGCATTATTGTTGCCCTCGGGCATCAAGGCAACTGGGAATGGCTTGGTGCGGCAACAGCAACCCGGGGAGATGGCCCTCTACAGGTTATTTATAAACCGTTGAGTAATCCCTATTTTGACGGGCTCATGAAAAAAATACGCTCCCGATTTGGCGCTACTCCAATACCAGACAAAGATGTATTGCGCCAGATGATTGCCACAAAAGGAAGTCTATCGACTACAGCTTTCATTTCCGATCAAACCCCGCCGCCGGATCACGCATTCTGGATAAACTTTTTAAATCAGGACACGCCGGTATTTATCGGCACCGAAAAATTAGCCCGGCGGTTGAATTATCCCGTATTATTCGCGGCTATGAGGAAAGTAAAGCGTGGTTATTACGAAGTGGAAGTTTTACGTGTATGTGATGAACCCGCTGAGAGCGATCCCGGATCGATTACCACCGCACACACACGACTTCTTGAAGAGCAAATTATCAAACAACCTGAAACCTGGCTCTGGAGCCATCGACGCTGGAAACATCAACGCCATAATTCGAAACAGTAATCCAATGAAATCTACCTTCTGCTCAACCGCCACGCTTGCTCTGATGATACTTTTTTCCTGCAACTCGTTAACTAAACGAAACACAGACCTGGAAAAAGCCACCGCCTTCGGAGACCCATATAATGACAGCACTGTTTTATTTATCTCGGTGGATTCCCTTCAGAGAATCCTTCCACTAACTGCTCCGTTGACCGGTGTATTTACAGGGAAAGTGAGTGCCATCTGTCAATCGCGAGGTTGCTGGATTAAACTGGAAAATCCCGGAGGTCAAGATATCTTCGTCGATACAGATGAATCTTTTACCATGCCGTCATCAATTGTGGGTAAAACTGTGCGTGTTAACGGCTATGCATTTATGGATACCACCGATGTGGAAACGCTTCGCCATTTTGCTGAAGATGAAGGAAAAAGTAAAGAGGAGATTTCAAAAATTACAATACCGGCGATTGAGGTAAGTATCAAAACAACCGGGGTTAAAATAAGATAATATTATTTCTGCATACGGAACGAACGTATGTTGTAGGTGAATATCAGCATCGAGTATTGAGTAAGTACGTTAGCCTGTACATCCTCGTAATAATTATCACTGACATTTCGTTGAATACTTCGGTTCTGTCGAAGTAAATCAAATACATAAAGCCTAAGATCTGCCTGCTTATTCTTTAAGAACTTATATCCCACGGCCGCATTCCAGATCACAAAACGAGTATTAAAGGAAGCACTGAGTCCATTGATATATTGATGCTGTATGTCTGATTGTAATACCAGTCCCTTCCATGGCATCAGGTTCATTCGAAGTTTGCTGGTTTGTATGATATAATCCGTATTGAATTCCGGTTGCAGTTGATTTAATACCCGCACGACATTGGAATTAGATGAAAGTGTGAAATCAACTTTTTCTGAAATATTACTGCTGATGGTTAGGCCTCCATTTAAGGCCTGATTCTGCGTTTGGTTTCGCAATCGATTGATGATACCGGGTGTGTTGCTGTATGTGGCTCCCAGGCTAAAGTTCACCTTTAATTTTAATTTGGTAAGCGAGAAACTATAGTTGGTGTAGAAACGTCCGCTGTAAAAGCTGTTCAGATTTACAGGGCTGGTAAACTGTGCTCCTTTGGACAATAAAATATTTTCATTGAGAAATGTATCGGTGGTTGCAATCAGTATCTGGTTGCCAATGAAACGATTTGTGTAAGCCCCTCCAAGCATAATAAAGAATGATGTTCCCTTGACAGGATTTGAGCTTAGGTAACGGCCAAATAATGTATGTTGAAAATCCTGTTTAAGGTTAGCATTACCGGATGTTACCGATAAAGGATTGGATAAATTGAATGCATCTGAAAGCTGATCAGGTCTCGGCGGATTATTTACGGTGCGATAGTTAATCCGGATATTAGACTTTTTTGAAAAACGATATTGTAATGATGCGGATGGTAATACGGTGTTAAATCGTAAGGTATTTTCAATTGATACCGGTAACTCCTGGCGAGTTCCGAGATAAGCATACTGGTAATTAACCCCGGCACTGAAATTAAAATTTTCTTGCTGATAACGATAAGCAAGCGCCCCGCTGTGTGCATTGTAATCGTTAAACAATTCTGTGCTCAGTATGGTATCGATTATAGTATTGTTAAACGGATTTATCTGACGATCATATACACGTCGACGCTGAAAATTTGCATTCAGATTATTCAGATAAGAGACAACAATAAAGTTATGGCTATTCAGGGCCTCCGTAAACGATAAATTACTGTTAACCGATGACGCAGAACGACCGGGTGCGGTGTAGAGGCTGATTTGTGTAGACAGTGTCGTATCGTTGAGATTTACAATTTCTGAATACTGCAGGTTGTTGCCGCTATTTACATTATATGATGGATTAATATTGAGCGACAACGTACGTCCGGTTTTTTTAAATGAATGCCTGAACAGCAAGGGTACGGAAATAGTTATAGCCTCAAAGTCATTGTTATTCTCTGATTGATTTTCGCTGAGGCTGATACCTTCCTGAGGTAAAATATTGGAGCCGTTTATGAAATTCCGGTAATTATTTTTCTGTATGCTGAATCGGGGTTGAATGAGAACCGAATTTGCTGAATCAAGTGTTACATCGATTCGCATCGATGCTCTGTGATTATAATTATTCGTGATGCTGGTATCCAGTTGCACATAATTTAAACCGGTATTAAATGAACTAAAAAACTGTCGGTTGATATCATTATTTAATTCACTTTGCGACTGATTAAAAAAGTAGGATGCCGTGAAGTCAATGTTTTTCCATTTGTTACTATAATTGATTCCTCCCGAGTAGGTTCTGACAACACCGCCGGCCTGATCTACCATAAAATTAGATGTACTACCCTGCATACCGCGCATGCCCTGCCCCATTCCCATGCCCACACCCATCGGTCTTGAACCGCTACCCCATCCTCCGCCTCCACCGGCTCCGGGCATCATAGAACTGCCGGTCATAGCACTCAGATCCTCCATTGAAAAATTTTGCTCATTAACATTATTAAATTGCATAAGCAAGGTAATTCTCCTGTCTTTATTAAAATCATTCAGTATCAGGCCGGACTTATACCGATTATCTGTTCCAACACCACCATACACTTTACCAAACCGACCATTACGAAAGGCCGATTTGGTTACTATATTTATTGTTTTGGATGCATTTCCATCATCAATACCCGTAAATAAACTCTGATCGCTTTTACGATCAAAAACCTGCACCATATCAATCAGGTCAGCCGGAATATTTTTTAGTACAGCATTCGGATCATTACCACCCATAAATGGTTTTCCATCAACAAACACCTGCTTCACGTCCTCGCCCTGTGCCTGTACTTTACCATCTTGTGTGCTGATGCCCGGCATTTTATTCACCAGCTCATCGGCTTGGGCATCAGGATTTGTTTTAAATCCATCGGCTTTAATGACTGTAGTGTCACCTTCAGTTTTTACCGGGTTTACATAACCCTTTATCTCCGTGTTCTTAAGGTCGTATACTTTATCGGTGAGGGTTATACGCAGGAACACAATAGAAACTCCCGCATTACTGATTACGGTATCTAGATCCTCATAGCCGGTATAGGATATTTTAATACGACAGGTATTTTGAAGAATAGAGTCAAATACAAATAATCCACTGGTGTTGGATAGCGTGGTTTTTATCAACTGATTATTCATAGCAAACAATCCAACTGAGCAACCAATCAGCGGCTCATTGCGTTGATTCGATACCACACCTCGAATTTTCTGAGCGGAGAGCGCTGTAACCGTAAAAAGCAGGATGATTAAAAGGAATGTTCTTAACAAAGTAAAATGATTTAACCGTATGGGCGCAAATATCCTATCTATGGAACAAGTTCCGGTGAATAATTTATTACGGAGATATCCGGGTTACTTGTAATTTGGTCCTATGAAACAATTTCATGATTTGCTGAGGCATATTCTCGAAAACGGCACCCGTAAGCAGGATCGAACCGGAACCGGAACCATCAGTGTTTTTGGCTATCAGATGCGTTTTGATCTTGATGAAGGATTCCCGTTGTTGACCACGAAAAAAATTCACACCAAGTCGGTAATCCACGAGTTACTATGGTTTCTAAAAGGTTCTACCAATATTCAATACCTAAACGAAAACGGTGTATCGATTTGGGATGAATGGGCCGATGATCATGGAGAACTCGGTCCTGTTTATGGTAAACAATGGCGCAGTTGGGCGGCTCCAGACGGAACCGTAATTGACCAGATTGAACAATTAATTAATCAAATAAAACGCAATCCCGATTCACGACGATTGATTGTTAGTGCATGGAATGTGGCAGATATTGATCGGATGAAACTTCCTCCATGTCATACACTCTTTCAGTTTTATGTTGCAGATGGAAAATTAAGTTGCCAGCTCTATCAGCGAAGTGCGGATGTGTTTTTAGGTGTTCCGTTCAATATTGCATCCTACGCCCTGCTAACCATGATGATTGCTCAGGTTTGTGGCTTAAAGCCAGGCACTTTCGTACACACATTCGGCGATGCGCACATTTATTTAAATCACCTTGATCAGGTTCATGAATTATTGGGCCGCGAATTCAGGCCCTTACCTGTTATGCATATAAACCCCGATGTCAGCAGTATTTTCGATTTTACTTATAACGACTTTACGCTCCAACATTACAACCCACATCCTGCTATAAAAGCTCCTGTTGCCGTATGATGATTTCCGTTGTAGTAGCCGCCGACGAACGTCAAGGAATCGGTATCCATAACAAATTACCCTGGAAACTGCGCAGCGACCTGCAATACTTTAGAAACCTAACCACCGGCCATCATATTATTATGGGCCGTAATACGTATGAGTCTATTGGAAAACCCCTGCCCAACAGAGTAAATATCGTACTCAGCTCACAAAAAGATTTTAACCCGGAGCAAGTTATTGTTAGATCATCGTTACACGATGCCATCGAATTTGCCCGCGATGCAGGAGAAACAGAATGTATGGTTATTGGAGGCGCCGCACTTTACAATCAGATCCTGCCTTTTGCAGACCGAATCTACCTGACCCGAGTTCATGCCAACTGCACCTGCGATGTTTTTTTTCCGGAAATGGCTCATGACGAATGGAAACTGATTTCATCCGAAAAACATCCAAAGGATGATAAAAACGAATACAGTTACAGCTTTGAGGTATACGACCACATTATGGTAAATACATAATGGTATAGCGTACACCCGAACTTTGTATCAGCACTGTTTTTCCATTGCATTGGGTAAAATAATAAGGATCGCTCTGTTTCCATATGGCTGCGGGCAGGCTGTATTGTTTCTTGAAATTTTCGTTGCCCCCGGCGTATGTTACCCACTCAAAATGGTTATTTGAGTTTGGCGCATAATTGACCATATTGAGGGTGTCCTTATGATGATAAATAAAATCAAGCTCCTCCTGAATTCGTCCCCGGGTTTTGATGATAAAGCTCTTGCAGTCATCGGTATTGCAATGAAGTATGATCGCATAGGTTTTAATGATATCATATGCGTGTGTTAGTCTTGCTCCATTGATCTCTTCGAGGTATTGACCACTTATAACACCGTTAATAGTATGGTCTGATTTGTAAATGTCCGTGATGAATGAGCTATTAATTTTTGGTTCATTATTATTAACTGAAATCATTTTAGACCCGGTAATGGTATTAGATGACAGTTGATACGATTTCAAAATAACATTTTCAATATGCACGAGTGAAGTATCTGTTACCGGCAGCAGGATAAGTAATTGGGAGGAGTCTACAATCACGGCATCCGGATATCGAACAATCATTTGAGCATCGGGCATTAGGTTGGTACTACGCCGTATAAGGTTATTTTCAAAGTGTTCCAGGATATAAAAATAGTTAGGGGCCATGCCATCCAGCTCAGAACCGGCCTGTTTAAATCGTTTTACAAGTGCATAGTATCGTCCCTGATTATCAATCAGCGGTTTTAAAAGCTGATAGGTATGAATGTCGGATGGCAATTGTTCACGCATCGTGAAATTTACAGTTGCAGTTTTCAGGTTGACACTGCTCATCGTAAACCGTCGCTGATAACTCTCGAGAATACCGGATAGCGTTACAACACCGAGTTGCTGATGATCAGGGGATTGAATCAGGTAAAAGGTGCCGTTAAAAAAATCACTTGCTTCAATTTGCATCAGATTAATTGCCTTGTCGCGATCCAATAAACCACTACCGGTATTAAAGGGTATGAGTATGACCTGAATGGTATTTTTTGCTTTGATGTAATTCAGAAAAACAAACCATACTCCTGTTGGGGTAGCTATCGCATCCTTAAAATATAAGATGGTTTTATTATTTGCCGGAGGTATTTTAAATACAGTGGCTTGTTGTTGAGCCTGATTATGAACGGCCACATACAAATAGTCGCATAATTCCATCCAACGTTCTCTTCCGTATATAACCAGCAATCGGTCATCATCCATATGAAGTACTTTTTGAAACGAAAGATTTTTATCCGTATTAAACAGTGTATATTGAACCTCCTGGGCTACTGTGCTTAATGAACAGAGCAAGAACACACTGAAAAGGACTACCTTGAACGTGATGCGCATAATTTACAAAGCGGAAAATTAGGTAATGTTATGCTATGCAAGGCTTAATTTTGGAGAATTGAATTTATGCAGCAATCGGATTCTGAAGATCTTCAGGACATTTCGCAATCACAGGATGATGAGCTCTATGTTCATCATACATTCACTGTTGACAAAGGACAGCAACCCTTACGTATTGATGTTTTCCTAACCAATAAAATCACCAACGCTACCCGTAACAAGGTACAGCAGGCTGCTGAGGCAGGGATGATTACCGTAAACGGACGAGCGGTAAAACAAAACTATAAGGTTAGACCGTTGGATACAGTCGTTGTACTTATGCCACACCCAAAGGCGTCGTATGATTTAACTCCGGAAAATATTCCACTCGATATCCTATTCGAAGATGATGATCTCATCATTGTCAACAAACCGGCAGGTATGGTCGTTCATCCGGGAAGCGGCAACTATTCAGGTACCCTGGTAAATGCACTGAGTTATCATTTTCAGCAGTTGCCCCAAATGAGCGGTAACGAAAACAGACCGGGACTGGTACACCGCATTGATAAAAACACCTCCGGCCTGCTGGTGGTTGCCAAAACAGAACTGGCTATGACCGTGCTGGCCAAACAATTTTTTCATCATACTATTGACCGAAAATATATAGCACTCGTCTGGGGTACATTCAATCAACACGAAGGAACAATATACGGCCACATCGGACGACACAAGCGCTATCGTATGATGATGGATGTATATCCGGATGGCGACGAGGGCAAAGAGGCTATCACGCATTACCGAGTGCTCGAGACTTTTAATTACACCTCACTGCTGGAATGTAAACTGGAAACCGGACGAACACACCAGATTCGAGCACACATGAAATTTATCGGACATCCCATATTTAATGATGATACCTATGGCGGCGACCGCATTGTTAAAGGAACAATATATAGCCGCTATAAACAGTTTGTCGAGAATTGCTTTGAACTGATTCCCCGACATGCCTTGCATGCCGCCTCACTTGGCTTTGAACACCCCCGATCAGGCAAACGCTATTTATTTGAAATTCCATTACCCGAAGATTTTAATCAGGCGGTAATGAAATGGCGCGCCTACAGTCAACATTTAAATAACAAGGAATGAAAGAAGCCTACAAAGCCATACTCAGTCAGTCGCAATTGAAAAAAAAAGAGATAAAACGTTTTTTTGAGCGGCTGAAAAAGTTGAAGCCAAACAACCTGGATCGTATTACAAATCAACTTCACGATGAGGCCTTTACAGACATCGACTGCCTGCAATGTGCCAACTGCTGTCGCTCCACAGGCCCCCTGCTTAAAGATAAAGATATCGAGAGGCTATCTCACCATCTGAAACTGAAGCCGGGTGTTTTTACTGAAAGACACCTGCGGATCGATGAAGACCAAGACTATGTATTTAAGCAATTGCCCTGTCCTTTTTTAGGTGAGGATCATTATTGCAGTGTTTATGAAAGCCGCCCAAATGCCTGTCGCAACTATCCGCATACACAGCAACGGGATATCTATCAGAAATTAACGATCACCTATCATAATACGTTTATCTGTCCGGCAGTTAGCAAAGTGGTTGACGGACTGATGAAAGTATATACCTGATTATTTATTCATCCACTCTGTTCGGAGTTGTTCGAAATCGTTTTGTGCCAGTCTGGATTGCTCATAAAAACCCTTTACGTTCCGCTGGCGCTGTGCCTCATATAAACTAACCGCACAGGCTACAGAAATATTTAAACTTTGCACCATACCATGCATAGGTATTATAAAATTACCGTCGCACAACCGAGTTAGTTCCTGGCTGATACCTGCGCTTTCATTACCAAAAACAAGGGCAACACTTTCTGTTAAATCAAGTTCATAAAGCGATTTAGCATTAGCGGATAACTGTGTGGCATAAATTTTATCATACCTGGTTCTTATCGCTTGCACGCAAGCATCAATCTCATAAAAGTAATGTGGTGTAATCCACTTTTTAGCACTCGAAGAACTACGCCGGCCAAGCTTGGTACGTTTTACATCCTGAGTATAAAGTACATATACCTCCATAATGCCAACAGCATCGGCGGTGCGCAATACGGCAGAAATGTTGTGTGGATCCCACACATTTTCAAAAACCAGGGTCAGATCGGGCTGGCGCTGAGACAACACCCGATTAATTTTTTCTTCTCGCTCCGGAGTCATAAGTGTTGCAATGTTACTTTAGACTGATAACTTGAACAAACAACGATGATCATCAGGTGTGAAAACAAGCCGTTAATAATATAGAGTACGTACCTAAAAGTACACAACAAGAACCTGTGGTGTGAAGCAATCAATATAAGCGCAGGAAAACATTTACACATATTTGCTTTCGTTAATGAAGAGTCTTTACAAGCTATACCACGTTTCAAGAGATTACATCCTCATCTTATGTGGTGTGCTTTCTGCCGGCCTGGGGCTTAAGGGATTTCTGTTGCCCAGTGAATTTACTGACGGGGGCATAACCGGCATCAGTATTCTTACATCAATTGCTACGGATATTCCCTTATCATTATTGATATTTATTTTTAACATTCCATTTCTGTATTTCGGCTACAAACAACTTTCGCTCCTGTTTACCCTTAAAACATTATTGGGAATAACTGCATTGGCGCTGTGTACTTATTTCATTCCCTACCCTGTTATCACTCACGATAAATTATTGATTGCTGTTTTCGGCGGCTTCTTTCTTGGAACAGGTATTGGACTGGCTATTCGGGGCGGTGGCGTCATCGATGGCACGGAGGTGCTCGCCCTCCATATCAGCCGTAAAACCATCCTGTCTATTGGTGATGTCATCTTATTCATCAACATCATCATTTTCGCAGTTGCCATTTTCGTGCTCAGTTTTGAAAAAGCGCTGTACTCAGTGCTCACGTATATTATTGCGTCAAAAACAGTTGACTTCATTATACATGGCATAGAAGAATATAAAGGAGTAACCATCATTTCATCTAAACCGGATGAAATCAGACGGGCAATCATTGATGTTATGGGGCGTGGTGTTACAATATATAAAGGCGAAAGAGGCTACACGACTCGAACTCCCGATCGTGCTCCTGCTGATTACCAACTGGATATCATTTTTTGTGTTGTAACCCGGCTCGAGGTATCAAAACTGAAAACGATCATTGAAAAACTGGATCCGCAGGCGTTTATTACGGAGCATACGGTAACCGATATTAAAGGCGGTGTGGTAAAAAAACGGCCTTTTGATTAATGTGTAACCATCACATTGATATTATTTGAACCGTTTCTTGGGTTGTATAGGATAAGGCCTAAATAAATCGGTTATCGCAAAAATTAATACACAATTTACATTTTGCTTACATAGTAAAAAGTTGGCTTTTATTATATTGCAGCGCTTTATGCGTAAGTGGGTTCAAGCGATTTTACTTTTTGTTTTTTTATCACAGATTGCTTTTGCGCAATCATCCTTCAAACGTCAAACCGCAACAGTCGGAAATATGGGATTCAGTTTGTCGAATTTTGGCACAATTGGTAATCCCTTAATCGTAAGCAATCCCAACAACGATCCCTCCATGGAATACCCAATAAATAGTGGCATAGAACATCTGTTTGAAGGTGGCTTATGGATCGGCGCATATCTAAACGGACAAAAAACGGTCAGCACCGGAGCAATAGATGCTTCCGGTGGATACATCGCCGGGGCCGGTGGTTTTGAATATTGCGCCCCTGTTGGAACGGATTTAATTAAACGCTCCACACTCACCAACAGCGACAATTATTCGGTTGATGCTGTTTCGCACGAAGATTTCATCTGTGATTTCAGCGATCAATACACCATTATACCCGGCACCACCATTCCGATAACCGATCATACCCTACCGCTCGGAGCCTCGGTTCATATGGAAAGTTATGCCTGGAACTACAGCTTTGCCGATTACTTTGTAATCTGTAACTATACCATCACAAATACATCGGCCAATGTCTGGGACTCTGTATGGATTGGCTTTTGGACCGATCTTGTAGTTCGTAATGTGAATGTAGCCACTGATAATGGTGCGGCTTATTTTAATAAAGGCGCTGGTGGATTTATTGACTCCTGTCAGGCGGTATATGCTTTCGATGTGAACGGCGATCCCGGATACACGAACTCCTATGGCGCAACGCAAATTCTTGGTCTCACCTGGCGCGACGTATTATTTATGCCATCCAATGCACCCAACGTAATCAGCGCTGGCTACCCTGAACCAAAAGTTAATGCTAATTTTTGGGTGTTTAAGCAATTTACCGGTACGCAGTATAATTCTCCTGCCGATGATCTGGAGCGTTACGATAAGATGAAAACCGGATTAAATTTTAACGATGAAGTGGTTAAAGAAACCATACAGACACCGTCAAACCGTACTCAATTAATCTCAGTAGGGCCCTTAAAAGAGATGCAACCCGGCGAAACTGCTGAATTTGCAGTCGCTTTCGTATGTGCCCGTCAGAAAGAAACCGGTGCTACTACCGGCCCTGAAATGGACACACCTTTTGCACAAACCGAATTAATCGAGCATTTGGGTTGGGCCAAGCGTACCTATAACGGTGAGGATTTAAATGGAAACGGCGCCCTGGATTCCGGTGAAGATCTGAATGCCAATGCACAGCTTGATCGGTACATATTGCCCGAACCACCTCAGGCCCCAAAAGTAAAGGTGGTATCAACTGAAAATAAAGTAGAACTATATTGGGATAAGAAGGCCGAATTCAGCATCGATCCCATCTCCAAAGAAGCCGATTTTGAAGGTTACCGTATCTATCGTTCCGTAGTTGGAGAAGACCTTTCCAATCCGGATATCATCAACAGTGCCGCATTGTTGCAACAATGGGATTTGCCGGGTAACCCAATCGGGTTCAACAACGGTACCGCTACCATAGCATTGGATAACCCCGTGAAATTTGAAGGTGATACAACAAGCTATCATTACCGGTTCACCAACGATGGCCTGCTGAATGGCTGGCAGTATGTTTATGTCATCACAGCCTTTGACCGAGGTGATGAAAATTTAAATATCTCGTCGCTCGAATCCTCAAAAACAGTGAATACGTTCAGAGTTTGGCCGGGCACGGCAGGTGTTTCCGGCACCGGCGATATAGGTGTATATCCAAATCCCTACCGACTCAGTGCCGCTTGGGATGGACCAACACCTTTTACCCGAAAAATAATCTTCAGCAAATTGCCCAAACGTTGCACGATAACGATTTATACCCTGTCGGGCGATATCATTACAACATTGAATCATGATGAGTCCTATAACGGGAACGATATCCGATGGTATTCAGACTATGCCGGTAATGAGAACCAACGTGTTTTTTCGGGTGGCGAACACGCCTGGGACATTTTATCGGAGAGCAACCAAACAATAACTCAGGGCATCTATATGTTTTCAGTCAAGGATCTAAGCACCGGACAGACAAAAACAGGAACCTTCACCGTACTTAAATAAATTAATCCTTAAATACCTTAAACAACATGAAAATTCTAAAACTACTTTCACTTGCACTGCTGACCACCGTATCAGCAGTTATTGCTCAACCCACGGTCAGCATTCAGGAGATACAATTCAAAAGTATTCAGGACCTGCAAAATAATGATGACTTGTCTTCCTATGACGGCGACACCATCGTAGTTGAAGGCATTGTAACATTTAATCCCTGTGCTTATGGCTTGAGCACCTCCGGCTCTCGTGTAGGCACCTGGCTCAGCGCAAGCGGCGGAGGCGCCTGGAATTCGGTTCATATATTAATTGACCCCACAGCCATAGGCTTTACTCCAAATACGGTTGATGCACTCGATGCCATTGTTAAATTCAAAGACAATTTTGTTATCGGCAATAAAATTCGTGCTACGGTTCGGGTAAGCACATTTAACGGGTACACACAATTACTTTGTCTTCCGGTTGAATCGGAGGTATTATCACTCGGTGAAACAATACCGGGTGCGGAAACACTACCCATTGATACATTTATGAAAAGCGATGGTCAGGGCGGACAAATCAGACAATTGGTTTCCGGCGAACGCTGGGAAGCCTCCTATGTACAATTTGATAATGTACAAATCGTTGATGTGAGTTTAGGTTCCGGTGCATCAACCGGGCGCGTATTCTGGAGCGTTCAGGATGCTCAGGGTAACAAGATTAAAATCCGCGACATATCCGGTCATTTCCGTAATGATACATCCGACAACTTCTGCACCAGTGCGGGTTCATATACACCAAACACCTTTGAGACCCCTCTGGTAAATTCTACTATTGCCTACGTTCGTGGTATCATAGCGGAACACGTACCCACCGGTTCTCCAAATGAGTATTATATTTCACCAATCAACTCCTCAGATTTAGGACCTCAGATAACTGTAGATTGTTATAGTCTGAATGTATCAGTATTTATCACGCAACCATCTTGTGGTTTATTAAGTGGTTCAATTTCCAGTAATCCAATTGGAGGAGCTCCTCCCTTTGCTTTTTTATGGAATACTGGTGCCACAACTTCAAGTATTCAAAATTTAAGTGCAGGTAATTATTCTTTAACTGTTACTGATTCGTATGGTTGTACATCTGCCTCTAATGTTACAATCAACAATGTTAATATCCTATCCCCCACAACAACCCCTACCCAAACCACCTGTTCTTTACAAAACGGGATAGTCAGCGGGCAGGCTAGTGGAGGAACAGCGCCCTATAGCTTTGAGTGGAGTAATGGATCCACGACCTCCTCCATACAAAACCTGAGTGCCGGTTTATATACTCTCACGGTTACAGATAGTCAGGGATGTACGGCTACATCAAGTAGCGCCGTTACCAATAATACCACACCTGCATCGGTATCCATTAGTGGCAGTAATTTTTTTCCGGGTAATAGCTACACGGCAAACTGGAGCAACTTTCCTCCCAACTCAATTATAGCACTGAGTGTTAGCAGCAACGGAGGCAACAGTTGGGTAACCGTGCTAAGCAATCAGGCGGCAAGTGGTTCTGCGGCAATCGTATTGCCACCCAATTTGGCATCGGGCAACTGGCTGTTACGCGCACTGGCGAATAACGGATGTAATGCAATCAGTGCTTTTATAACAAGCACCTTTGTTAAGCAAAATCGT
>BJGO01000024.1 GCA_014190535.1 Bacteroidota bacterium
AAAGTCTGAGAAAATATATGCCAACCCTTGTCAATTTTAGCTGTAAGAATAATCTCGAATTCGTTACTGTTAATTTGCTTGACCTCTGATGACCACTTAACCGGATTTAATATTTGGGCGCTCAACGGTTTTGTGCCAAACAGGATAAAAATGAGCAGAAAAATTTTTTTGCGCATCGATAGAATATAACGTTTGTTCATCGTTTTTTTCGAATTAATTCAGGACACGATCTGCGGAGGTAGCATTAACGATGAGTGAATTAAAAAATTGTAAACCATCAGCGTTACCCAATTGCAACTCTGATGCACGCTCGGGATGTGGCATCATTCCGAATACATTGCCTTCAGCATTACAGATTCCGGCAATATGTTCCAGAGAACCATTTGGATTATGCGCTTCACCCAGTTCGCCGTGAGCACTGCAATACCGGAATAGGATCTGTTTATTCAGATGCAGGTCGGAGATGATATTTTCGGGAGCATAATAGCGGCCTTCGGCATGAGCAACCGGGATTTTGTATGCTTTATGCTCCAGGTTCTTCGTAATAGGATGTTTATGATGTGCCGGTTTGATATATACATTCTTACACATAAATTTTTGATGATCATTTAAAAGTAAGGCCCCGGGCAGTAAACCCGCTTCACATAATATCTGAAATCCATTGCAGATCCCAAAAACATACCCGCCATTGTTAGCAAAATCAGTAACGGCCTTCATAATGGGGCTAAAACGAGCTATTGCTCCGCTTCTCAGGTAGTCTCCGTAAGAAAAGCCCCCGGGAAGTACTATACAATCGCCGGTGGAAAATCCGGACAACGATTCCTGCTGATGCCATAGCATAACCGTATCCTGCTTGGCAACATTTTTAAGAACATGATAAACATCTCGGTCGCAATTGGACCCCGGAAAGACGACAACGCCAAATTTCATAGCTTAATCAGTAAAGGTATTGAAAGTAAAAGGTGAGTAAAAGTAAGCACAAATGAATGATCTCTGCTATCCAGGGTTTTTTAAATTCCGCCAAAAAGATGGAGACGATGATAGTAAAAGGGAGCGACAACCATATGTAATGGGACATATTATTATCCCGAATAAATAGCGTACTGAATATCCCGCTGAAAAAAAACACAAAACACAAGGTCATTATAATCCGGTTTTGCATCACCATCTTATTGTAATTCCTGCGAACGGCAAGCGAAGCAAGTATAAATAAAAATAACAAGGAGCCAAGCCTGACCACCAATGGGAATAATGCGGCACGTGCCTGATTAACGTGTTGTATATCATATAAGGCAATCAGACTGTATTGGAATGCCGAAAATGAATCATTTAAAAAACAGACAACACCAGCAAAATACAGAGGTATCAGTATGCCCAGTAAGCCGTTAAATAATTCTCTGAATACAAAAGGGCGACTGAGCAGATAGCCCCCCATCAGAAATGTAATAAAACTTAAATAGGGCAAATAAAACAAGGCCGCCACACCCACGAAAAATCCGGCATTGAACATGTGCCCTCCGGCTTTTTGTGTTTTATACATACCAACCATAGTGATAAATGCAAACTGTAGAAAATAAAATCCACAAAGTGCCGGCGTAAACTCACAAAACTCATTGATAAAACTCGCGCTTAGGAAAAAAATCAGTGCCGGCATATATCCGGCACGGTCGATCAATCTGTATTGATTGATAAGGTAAGACAGCATAAGCCCGGATGAAAAAACGAGCAGTATGGAGAGCGTGTCATTAATATATTCCTGATATAAACTAAATCCGGTAATGCGGTTAATTAATTCGCTCAGCGGGTTAACCCAAACCGTGCTATCTGTGTTTTCGGGATAAATAAAAATAACTAGACGAAGTATAACAACATATAGGAGTGATACAACTAAAAGTAACGGGTTATTATTTCTGAATAGCCTGAGCACTAATGATTAAAAAACAATTTTTATCAGTTGAAAATAACCCCGCCTGAAAGAGGGGATCACAAATTCCTGCAAACTGATCTGCTTGGACATTTTGGGAATAGGTGCTGTATTTTTTTTATTGTTATCAAAAATTTCTTCACGCCGGTTGTTGCCATTCGTATCTATGATATATGCGCTGAGGGTTTGTTGACTCAGTACACGATCATTGTAAAAAAGATACATATTGTCCGGACCGGTAAAGAGCGAGAAGCCCAGATAAAAACCGTTGTCATTATCGGAAGACTGTCGTTTGCGCAACACTTGATACCACTGAGCTGAACCGATGGAGTCGAAAGCAAACGCTAAAATATCGTTATAGTGGAAGTATGTAATCAGCATCGAATTATTAACTCCAAAAGCACCCATACCCGGGGCTCCGATGTATTCTGTGGAACGCCATTGAGACTCCGTTAGCATAATAATTCCACCATCTTTTTTTACCAATAGGTCGGTAGGTTTAAAATTCGTTACCCCATCATTCTTTTTTAACTGCTGATTGCCAATCAGGTTCGTTACAAATGCCTCTGTAAAAGGTAAAAACTGAATTTGATACGGCATCGTATCCTGAGTTAACAAATTAATATAATAAGTGCCGGCAGCCTTCACACCGGGATTATCAGAATACATACCACACAATATCAGTTTATTGCGTATAATATCTCGTTTAATAATGGGTTCTCCAAATAAAACATCCGGAGAGCGAATCAGCTTTTGTGTGATAACACCATTATTATTAATCAGTACAGCAAGCGCAGGATAAATAAAATCGTTTTGAAAGTTTTTGGTTTCATATTCGCCAAGTACATACGCATTATGATTGTAACCTAGAGCAATTACATCAATAAGATCCGGTTGCTGTAAATTGCTGACTACTGCACTTGATTTGGCTTGTGTCTTAGCTGAATTTAAAACGGCATGCTGATATAATACGGGAGTTCGCTCAAAGTCGGATTTAGTAAAATAGGTGTTGACATAATCTCTCTGAAATGAAGCAGTAGTGAACACGTCAAATTCATCATAGCTGTAGCCGCTGTTGATCGTATCGATTGTATGTGCATTTGTAAGCAAATTGAGTGAGGCGTTGTATACATTCATCCTCAGTATTCGATGGCCTTTGCTGTAATGGGAATAGAAGGCAATAATTGTATCATTATGCAGGACTACATCTTCAATTCTGCTATTGCGGTCCGTGATGATAAGCTCCTTCTTCCATCGTGTGCTCAGGTCGTCTTTGAAGCACTCAATAAACTCAGTGTTTTTTCCCCATTCTCTGACCAACAACCCGGTTGATGCATAACCCATTACATCGATATTGCTGATGCCGTATGGAATAGCTTGCTCGGGGGAATGAATTACTGTTTGCGCTCTTGACAGCGTAAAAACAGAGCATAGCAATAAAACAAGCAGTCTTTTAACCATTTACGATATTGTAAATATCCTATCTATGATTCAAAACAAGTGTATAATTATTTACAGGGAATGTTAGGTTTGTATCGTGCGGACATTTTTATTCGTAACAATGTGTTTATTGCTATTCGGTAAGACCAAAGGCCAGTGGAGACCCGAAGCTCTTGATATCAATACACAGTTTGGGCGGATATATAAACATACCGAGCGATTCAAACCGGATATTCAGCACCACTCTTGGGCTATAGAAGGTAATTTAATCGTGAAGCCTGACTCCAACAAACATTGGATGCATATATATCGTCTGCCACAACGTGGATTGTCAATTAGTATCCGGCGTTTTGGTAATGATGAGGTACTTGGATACGGCCTTGGCATTATGCCCTTTATTCATCTGCCAATATTCCGTACACGTAGGAGTGAATTTCAGTTTCGTATAGCAAGCGGAATTGCGCTCTTGAACAAACATTACGATGTGCTTTCCAATCCCGAGAATAATGTAATCGCATCCAGTATAAATAACATCACCAGCCTGGGTGTTCGCTATCAGTTACAGTGCAGTCCAAAATTGGCCCTCAGCACCTCTGCTACCTTCACGCATTATTCCACAGGTGATGCCCGACTTCCTAACCTGGGCATCAATATCCCCGCGATTTCAATCGGCGGGGTTTATTATCTGACGAAACACACACCTGTTAAACCGGGAAGGACAGGCCCTGCAGAACCCTATCCTGCCGTTCATGTGCTCAAGCGTTTGAAAACAAGTGCCGCCCGATTCGAGTCATTCCGACCCAACGGCCCGCTGTATCTTCAGGTTAACTTAGAAGGAGCTATAGGGAAATATATGTGTCGCTGGAATAAATTATTTGTTGCCGCTGATATTCATTACAACTCATTTGCATATCAGTTCATTTTACAACAGGAGCTAGAACCTGTAAGCGATGCCTTTAAAAAAGCTCTCGGCTCTTCGATAATGCTCGAAGATGAATTTGTTTTTGGACGTGTGAGCCTCATGCTTGCCTGGGCATATGTACTCTATCAACCCTATCTGAAAGGCGGAAGTGATTATCAGCGTATTGGCGCTCAATACTATGTTATCCATAAAAAAACTGTGAAAGCCTTTTTGGGCGTTTACCTTAAAACACATTGGGCAAATGCAGAACTGGTTACAAGTGGGTTGGGGTTGGAATGGTGAGCCGGCTTCGCTTATATTTTTTAATTTCGTTTTGCCTAATCACAATTTATGATCACAGACAAGATGACTATACAGCAGATAAACTATTTAAATATCGGGCTCATGATTGTTGCCGCTTTTTTTGCTTTCAGATGGCCTTTTGAGACATTCCTGTTTGCCTATGCATTCTTTGGCCCACTCCACTATCTGACAGAAATAAGCTGGCTTCACGATAAGAACTATTATACCAAGGGCAAATACGACTATATCTTTTTGTTGGCTGTAGGCGTGTTTATTACCCTGCTGAATCTGCGATTACTTAAGAATGTACCGGATGGCACGGTAACCTTTGTAACCTTTCTTTCATTTATGTGTGCATTGGTATTTGTATTAACGAATAGTATACCCAAGCGGATCGGATTCATTTTCGCTTCGATAATAGTATCTGTCTTTATGACAAAGTATCCCCTGTTCGAGAGCATCTTCGGCGCATTTCTTCCAACCCTGATTCACGTATTTGTTTTTACCGGTTTATTTATTCTTGTTGGAGCATTGAAAGGGCGCGACCTGTCCGGCATACTATCCTTAATTGTTTTTGTAGCAATCAGTATCGGATTATTGTACATCACCCCTGATCGAAGCGCCTATCATACGGCTGATTATGTCCGTTCAAGTTATGGGTACGTTACACCAACCGGAAATTTCACTGAAGGATTTATCTCTTTGAACGAAACAATACGTAATGTATTTAACCTTCACGACTTTGGCAGGCCTAATATAGATCAAGAAACATTTATCAAATCAGTAAATGACTACTTCTATAAGAACCCAACCATGCTAGCCATCATGGCATTTATCGGATTTGCATATATGTACCATTATTTTAATTGGTTCTCTAAAACTTCCGTGATACAATGGCACAATATGCCACGAAGTCGTTTTGTAGGAATTATCATCATCTGGATTCTATCGGTCGCCTTATATGCCTACGATTATGCGGTTGGTCTTAAGTGGCTCTTTTTTCTGAGTTTCTCTCACGTAATTCTGGAGTTTCCGTTAAATCATCTCACCTTTATTACGATTGGTAAGGAAGCAAGGTCCCTCTTCACATCCGCCAAGCCATCTAAGCCTAATAAGCAGGCAGTTTGACGACAAATCCCTCATCTGTACAGAACATAAAGTAATCATCCTTGGAACAACAGCCATTGTAGTTCCAGATTGTTTTATCTTCATTATTAAGTCGAAGTAATCTATTGCTCTGCACGTCAAATAAATCTCCCTGCTTGCCACAGCAAACCCATATATCCCGTTGCGGACTGTAGGTGCTACCTGTAAGAAAGCGTTTATTATTGATACTCGTCTTAGCGGGTATCATCTTATCCCAGCCGTTTTTAGTATACATTAGTATCATTCCAGATCGCCCCACAAGAAATAACGCATCATTTGTCTCTACGAAATTGATAAAGAAATCGCCGGAGGCATCCTCAGGAGTCCAAGTTTTACCCTTGTCATTACTGCTCAGTACGATTCCGAAGCCGCAAACTTTAATGGTGTGGTCAGATGCCAACACGATATCGCTGAGTTCATTTTCAAACGTGTCTCGCTGCAAGATGTCCCCATTAAGGTTACACTGGTAGAGTATGCCACGCCTGAAACCGTCACCACCACAAATAAACAGCTTATCATTAATTCGTTTTATCCGGCGAAGCGGAATGTAATCCAACTGCCTGAGATGCCAGGAAGAGCCAAATGTTTCACTGATTAATAATTTACCATCATAACCAACGGCATAGATTAATGTATCATTAAACGGCACGATATCATAAATTGCTTTTTCAGCAATGCCTTTTTGAGCGAACCAGCTGATGCCGCCGTCATAACTGTAAAAGATATCGCCCCGATTATACCGAAAACCTCCGCAGGCAATCAGGGTATCACCGGAAATGCCGGCAGATTTGATAGCGTGTATCGGAGCATCCGACACCGGCGTAATTTCCAGGAATACTTTTCTAGGCTTGATACAAGCCATTAACGAGCACAAGAGATATAGAAAACAGACAAGCCTCATCGTATCACTTCGTCAATAGATTCTAAAATAATCCGGCATGCTGATCGGATGTCTTCATCCGAAATAATCAGGGGTGGTGCTATGCGAAGACAATCCGGCGCAAAAAGAAACCAGTCGGTAATCAATCCGCGATGTAAACAGGATTGTATTATTTTTTGATTAAATGATTCATTTTCAAATTGAATTGCCATCATCAAACCAGCAAAACGGAATGCAAGTATGCGGGGGTGTGTCAATAATGTGCGAAACAGCTCTTGTTTATGTGTAATTGAATTTATCACTTGCTTGTTTGATAATTCCTGAAATCCCGCTAATCCTGCAGCACAGCAAACCGGGTTGCCGCCGAAGGTTGTTATATGTCCAAGCACAGGTTGTGCACTTAACGTGTCCATCAAATCTTTTGATGCAATAAATGCCCCAAGGGGAAGTCCGGATCCAAGCGCTTTTCCTAACAATAAAATATCCGGAGTTATACCATACTGCTCAAAGGCAAACAAGGTGCCCGTGCGTCCAAAACCTGTTTGAATCTCATCGGCTATCAGTAATGCCCCTGCTGTTTCACATCGTTCTTTCAGTGCCATCATCCAAACAGGATCGGCAGGATGCACTCCGGACTCCGCCTGTACCATCTCCACAACAACAGCGGCGGTATTATGATCAATGCTATACAGAACCTCATCATCATTGTAATTGAAGTGATAAACTTCCGGCAGTAATGGCCTGAAGGCATTTCGAAAATATTCAGACCCCATGATACTTAGGGCGCCCTGCGTACTTCCGTGATAACTATTATTAAATGAAATAAACTTACTGCGTGCGGTTACTCGCTTGGCCAATTTCATAGCGCCCTCCGTTGCCTCGCTACCTGAGTTCGTAAAATACACACAGTTTAACTTTTCAGGCAGATGATCTACCAAAGCAGTAGCAAAAGCGGTTTGAGGCGTTTGCACAAACTCGCCATATACCATCGTATGCATATACCGCCTGCTTTGAGCCGCAATAGCATCCAGCACGGCTTGATTACCATGACCCATATTACACACACTAATGCCGGAGATTAGGTCAATATACTGCTTACCTGATGTATCGGTAATATATACGCCCTCAGCCTGTGCCACTTCGAGCAAAAGCGGGGCCGGACTCGTTTGTGCGTTATATTGGAGGAATTGCTGACGTATATTCATACGTTGTAAAAGTATCTAAGCTGTTGAATAGTAGATTTGCCCGTAAGAAAATTAAATACTGAAATTGAAAAAAATAATCTTTTGGATCAATTATGTTGATGTGCATAAAGCAGAGCTACTCAGCGATAGGGAGTTGATGCTTCACAATATACCGGGTAAAGTATTTAATAGTCGATTTATTGGATCCATCTTGCTTTTTATGTCCTGTATGTTGTTAAAAGCAAACGTAGACGATGCATGGGCGGCTATTCCGCTAGGTTTTTCGGCATGGATTCTTTTTTCGGGGGTATGGAATATTTCAGGCAACGGTAAGGTGGTCTTTGACAAAAATGATCAGACCCTTTACAGAGTGTATAAACATCTTGGATATATGCAGATCATATACACTACGCCACTATCTTCAGTAATTAAAGCAGAAACAACACAAAAAGAATCCCGGATAAATTTGATACTGACTCTGGATAATCTTGAAACAATAACCATCAGTACCCTGCCATCTGAAAAACTGAAAGATGCCGAAGAAATAGCCGGTATGATTAATCGGTTTATTGATTCGTAAATCGGTTTAACATATCCTTGATCTGGTCTGGGGATAGATTTTTTCCTACTATTTCATATTCAGGATTCAACAGAACGTTAGCCGGAATGCTCCCCACATTATATTTTCTTGCCACCTCACTTTTGAAGGCCTGCGTGTCGTTCACATTAAGAGGCCATTGAACGCCAAGGCCATTCAAAGAATTTTTCCAGCGCGTTTCATCAAAGTTTAAAGACACTGCATAGATTTCAAAACCATCGCTATTGCCTATTTTTTGACTCTTGAACAGCTGATACACTTTATTTAATTCGGGCACTTCCGCCACACAAGGGCCGCACCAGGATGCCCAAAAATGAACTAAAATGTATTTATTATGGATGTCGTGTAAGGAAAAAACCTCTCCATTTGGGCCTTTTAAGCTGATATTATCTAGTTTGTCGCCGTTGGACAAATTAATTTCAAGGCTGGATTTATAAATTAAATAACCACTCACCGCGGCAATAATAAGTACCGCAGGTATGATATATCCTAATGCCGACTTTTTCATTTCCGTACAAAACTATAGTCATTTCGGTATTCAGTAACACATAAATGGTAAAATGCCGGCTCCTGTAAACTTGTTTTTTACGACTCAATAATCTTATTTTGCACTTCCTTTTAAAAAAACAGTTATAAATGGCAGTATTTATCGACATCCGAAATAAGCTAGGACCAATCCTTGTAATCTTAATCGGATTCAGTTTAGTGGTTTTTATTCTTCAGGCGGCGCTTGATTCTAATTCCAGTTTGTTAACCGGTAACCGTGACGTTGTTGGTGTCATTGATGGTGAAAAAATTCATTACAATGACTATATCGCCAAGGTCGAAGACATGATTACGAGCTTTAAATTAAATAATCAGGGCACGCTGGATGACAACACAACATACAGCATTCGTGAACAGGCCTGGACACAGATGATTCAGGATCGCATTAACAACGACCTTTATGATAAACTGGGTATCACCATTTCCGAAGCAGAGATGAAGGATATGTTCTTTGGTAATGACCCTAATCCGGAAATCAAAAAAACCTTTACCAACCCGAATACCGGAATCTTTGACCCTGCGGCGGTAAAGAATTACATCAGTATGCTGGATCGCTCCACCAACGGAGAAGATGTTAATGAAAAAAGAACCCGTTGGATCAATTTTGAACGCTACGTTAATGATGACCGTTTGTCAACTAAACTCCGCACTGCATTTAAATCAGGAGTATACATTCCAAAATGGTACGCGGAAAATACCTACAACGAAAAAAATGTAAAGTTTTCCTTTGATTATGTCGCGATTCCATATTCCAGCATTGCCGACAGCACTATTAAAATCAGTGATGAAGAAATTCAGGCATACATCAACAAAAACAAAGAAAAGTTCAAGCAGGAAGAAAGTCGTAAGATTGAATACGTGGTGATTACGGTAAAACCCTCAGCCGCCGATACCGAGGTAGCCCGTTCATTTGCATTTGATGCATTAGCTAAACTTTCGGCTCCGGAACTGGATACCAATTTTGTTAAGTTGAACGCCGATCGTGCCTTGGATGAATTGTATTATTCAGAAGCGGCTATAGCCAAAGCGACTATAAAACCAGCTCTTTTCAGCCAGCCCGTTGGAAGTATCATAGGACCAATTCAGGATGATGCCGACTTTGTTATATGCAAAATTATTGATCGCCAAAATCTGTCAGATTCGGTTAAAGCCAGTCATATTCTATTTTCAACACAAGGTGTAACTGACACCTTACGTATTAAAAACCGTGCCGACAGTGTACTTAATTTAATTCGCAGTGGTGCCGTTTTTGAGGAACTAGCCAAAACCTATTCCGATGATAAAGGCAGTGGCGAAAAAGGTGGCGAGCTCGGTTACATTAAGCAAGGCATGACCGTTAAGCCCTTTAACAATTTCTTGTTTTTTACCGGAAATCAGGGTGATATGAAATTAGTAAAAACAGAATTTGGTTATCATATTATCAAGCTAATCGAATCAGCAAAAAATACACCTCATGTCCGTTATTACTCATTTACCCGTAAGGTAGAAGCTAGTTCAAAAACAGATAAAGGATACTTCGAGCAGGCTAATAAGTTTGCTTCAAAATATAATACTCCCGAACTTTTTGAAAAAGCCTTCAAGGACAACCCCGCATACATCAAAAGTACCGGCGAATCGATTCGTAAAAATGATTACCAACTGCCCAATCTGAACGGAGCCCGCGAAGTGATTACCTGGGCATTCAAAAATGAAGTGGGTTCGATTTCACCGGTGTTTAGTGCCGGGGAAAATTATGTGATTGCCCATTTAGTTGAAATTCGTGAAAAAGGCACCCAATCTGTAAACGTTGCCCGCGCTCAGGTGGAGCCCATCCTACGTAATCTTAAAAAAGGTGCAAAAATCGCCGCCGAATTAGCTGCGGCCGGTCAGATGAATACAACCCTGGAATCCATTTCGTCTAAATATAGCGTTGAAGTTAAACCTGTTCCTGAAACAAACTTTGCAGACTCTTACATTTCAGGAATCGGAGTTGATAATGCCTTAATCGGGAACCTTGCCAAATTGAAAGAAAATACGGTATCTGCCCCAATTATAGGCAACAATGCCGTTTATCTGGTAAAGATGCTTGGTAAAACAACACCTGCTCCTGTTGCCGATTACAACAATGAGAAAATGGAATTATCACGAAACATAGGACCACGGATTGAATTTGGTCTGACTGATGCCTTAAGAAAAAGTCTTGAGGTTGAAGATTTACGTTATAATTTCTTCTGATCTGTTCAGGAACCAATCATTTGCCTCTTTGTTTATCAATCGGTTATGATTGAGAATAATGACAAGCCCATCGTAAATAAGGTTGCCGCATCCACGGTATTGGTAACACTCGATTTGGAAGACTTCCTAATCAAAATACCGCGTGTTCCTTTTGATATCAAAGCATTTCTTTACAAAGACTATGTGTTAAAAGAACAGGAGTTTCGCGAGTCGCTCCGTAATGTTGCCTGGAATGAATATCAGGGTAAAGCGGTTTATATATTCTGTAGCTCGGATGCCATTGTGCCTTTCTGGGCCTATCTTTTAATTGCCGCTTATCTGCATCCACACACCCAATATTACTGCTTCGGTAAAGAGAGTCAACTCATATCAAAACTCATCACCGATTGCATGCATCAAAGTAATCCGGAACAATACCGTGGCAAAAAAGTGCTGATAAAGGGTTGTTCGGACAACGGCATCAGCGAATATGTTTACGTTGAGGCCGCTAGGCTATTATTACCTTACGTTTCGAGCCTGATGTATGGCGAGGCCTGCTCAAATGTTCCTGTTGTTAAATCGGGCAAAATATCGTAATTTCGGATATGCTTGTTATGAATCATAATAAGTAATTCAACAAACCCTATGAAGAAAGCTCTGGCTTTTCTGATTTTAGCATTGGTTATCCTTACAACCTTTTGTATTCGTGGCTACTTTAAAATTACGAAGGCCAACGATGTGTTGCATACATACGAAGGATGGGTTAGCCATTTTGATAATCACATGACCAAAGCGGACATCCCCAATGCCATAGACTTTGCCGGTGAAAGCGTTCCTTTACACGATCTGGAAATAAGACAGCGGTACGCAACGGTATTAAATTCGAATGCCTATTGGCTTATTCCAACAATCTTTAAGGATCCCCTTCGGGCCAAGATGTTTAAAGATATAAGCCTGATACTAAAACAGGAGGAGGTGCCTTCCGATTTTATTTACCTGGCTATTGCTGAAAGCCAACTTCTTAACAAAGTTTCTCCGCGGGGAGCAGCTGGTATTTGGCAAATTATGCCCGCCAGCGGTACTAGCCTTGGACTGGAAATCAATCAATATGTCGATGAACGATTCGATTACATCAAGTCAACTTATGCCGCTTGTCGGTTTTTAAAACAATCCTATGCTGAATTAGGCAGCTGGACTTTGGCGGCGGCATCATACAACATGGGTATTGGTGGCATATCCCGTAAGGTAACTGTCAGTGGCACCGATGATTACTATGCACTAAACCTGAACAAGGAAACTACAAATTATCTATATAGGATTGTTGCCATAAAACACGCCATGATGAAAGATAAAATTCGTCTAACTTCAAATTCAATTTCATACCGGATTCTGGATATCGACACTGGTATTACTAATCTGGAATCATTTTCAAATATAGCCGGCTGCGATTATTTCCTGCTTAAACAATTTAATCCTTGGTTGCTCGGCCATGAATTACCTAAAGCTGAAAAGAAGTATCAGATTATTTTACCCAATAGCTCCGCACAAATTGTCAGCTATGAACACGCTGAGTCGAGCAGTGACACCCCAAAACACCTCAGCATCCGAAACCGGATTATGAGTATGTTTCGTTAGTATCCTCGAAATAGCCTGTTTTCTTGTTCTTGTGAACGCTTCCCGCTCTGAAATAACGCCCATTCATTGCGATATATACCCCTTTAGGCAAGGTTTGAACAAAAGCCATTGCGGAGCCCAGATTGAAGAAGCCGTCAGAGCTCCCAAACTTATATGGTATGAGTGCCCCTGTAATTACAATCGTTTTATTAATATGGGACTGCTGTAACTGAAGAGCAGTTACTTCCATAGTGTCCGTGCCGTGCGTAATGATAATATGATCTTCATCGCAATTTTTGCACTGACTGATTATCAGTTGGCGGTCTGCATCGGTCATTTCGAGACTATCAATCATCATGAGAGTCCTAACGTCTACATTTAACGTGCATCGACCGAGTCGCAACATCTCGGGCAAATGCGTTTCATTGAAATATAGTTGTCCGTTAATCATGTCGTACTCCTTATCAAAAGTTCCGCCGGTAACAAAAATTCGTATCTCCATTGTTAACAAAATGAACAACAAAAATAGAATGTATGCTGAATAGCTCAGGATTAATTACTTTTCAATCGGATGTTGAAGAAAAACTATTCCGGAGCTTATCCTGAAGCAGGTTGCGATGAAGCAGGACGCGGTTGCCTGGCAGGACCTGTTGTTGCCGCGGCGGTTATTTTTGAAAAAGGATACTCAAACCGTCAACTAAATGACTCTAAGGCAATACGCGAATCGGAGCGATACCGGCTAAGAGAAATCATCATTCGCGATGCTTTAGCGTATGCCGTTGCTTTTGTATCAGAATCGGATATCGACCGAATCAACATTCTTAATGCATCTATACAAGCGATGCACCATGCCCTGAGCCAGTTGATGATTAAACCTGCTCACATCATCGTTGATGGAAATCGATTTAAACCATTCGGCACCATTCCGCATAACTGCATCATTAAAGGCGATGCCAAGTATCTGAGCATCAGCGCCGCATCTATTCTTGCCAAAACATGTCGGGATGATCATATGAACAAAATACATCTGCTTTACCCTATGTATGGATGGGATAAAAATAAAGGGTATCCAACACTGGAGCATCGTAAAACAACATTAAAAGAGGGCCTGACTGAATTTCATCGCAAAACCTTCAACGTAGCCCTCAATAATCAAGAACAGTTGTCACTGTTCGGAGGTATTGATCCGTTTTTCAGTGCCAAGCATAAATATCGCCATAAGAGCCCCAAGAGCACTGATGCCAAAGGCAATGTGTGCTAAGTTTAATTGCCATAAACATCCGGTCCATAACGATGCGATGAGAAGCGCTATCGATTGCCACCCTGAAAAAAAACCAAATCCACCGGCCTTTTCATGATTACCTAAAAATCCTGACAAATAGGCTTTTGATGTTGACTCCATGCAGGCAGCATAAAACGCATAAATAATAAACATCACATAATAGGCGGTCAGGTTATTAAAAAAGGCGAAGCCGGAATAGACTAGGGCGAAACATAGTAATCCGATACGCAGTATCTTTTTTTTGCCCCAGCGATCTGCCGCAATTCCTGCCGGAATAGCAAACAAAGCATAAAGCACATTGTACAAAATGTATATCAATATTACAGCAGTATCACTTAACCCGTTGTTCTTTAGTTGAAGAAGTAAAAAAACGTCGGAACTATTTATTACCGCAAACAATAACAAAGGTAGAGCTGATCTCAGAAAGCGACTCGACGCTATGCCCTTACCAATGAGTGCCTGCATAAGACTGATACGTGCTGTATTCAACTCTTTTACTGTTCCCTGCTTACGGATATAAAGAGTCAGTACCACACCAATAATTGCCGGCACACAGGCGACTGCAAAGATGAATTGATATTTGCCGGGCATAACGTACAATATGCTCAGCGCAATTGCCGGACCCAATGCGGCGCCAATAGTATCCATAGCACGATGCAATGCAAATATTCGGGATATCGTATGTTCGGTTGAAGCTTTTGCCAAAATAGCATCTCTGGGTGCGGTACGCATGCCTTTACCGAGCCTGTCGAGTAATCGAGCAATAAATACCAGTGGCGTAAGTGTGGTAAACGCAAGTACTATTTTAGAAAACGCACTACTTCCATACCCCGCTGTTATCCAAGAGTTGTAGTGGCCCTTACGATCAGACAGACGGCCAAAATAAATTTTTGACAAGCCGGCAGCAGCCTCCGCCAAACCCTCAATAAATCCGATACCGATAAAGGTGAACCCGATTGACTTCAGGAATAAAGGCATTACCGGATACAGCATTTCGCTGGATATATCGGTGAAAAGACTGACCAATCCTAATATCCAAACAGATCTTGGAATTTTTGAGAACATCTTAACGATGGGCGGTTACCGATATTTCTACATTTACTCCCTTAGGCAACCTCGATACTTGTACAGTTTCTCTTGCCGGATAATCCGAAAGGAAATAGCTGCCGTAAATCTCATTAACCTGAGCGAAGTAATTCATATCACTCAGGAATATAGAGGTTTTGACAATGTTTGGAAAATCTAATCCTGCGGCAAACAGGATTGCCTTGATATTTTGCATAACCTGATGTGTTTCAGCAATAATCGTGTCGGTAAT
This sequence comes from Bacteroidota bacterium, assembly GCA_014190535.1. GTDB lineage: Bacteria > Bacteroidota > Bacteroidia > Chitinophagales > UBA10324 > BJGO01. The sequence continues at coordinate 15,330 of BJGO01000024.1, forward strand.
CAGTGCGTCGGTTTTGGGGTCAATGGCTATCTGACCGCTCACAAACAGAAAATCACCACAAAATACTGCCTGACTGTATGGCCCAATCGGTGCAGGAGCCAGTGGGGTTTGAATGATTTGTTTTTTCATCGCTTAGAATAATTATTTTCGCAAGTTAATATCATTAATTAATTACCACGCATTGAGACTGTTAATCATTGGGAGCAAGGAACATTCCTCGGAGTTAAGTACGCAGATACCGGAGCGCCGGCTGAGTGAAATTAAATACACTGCACATTACGAATCGGGTTTTGATGTCATTATCATAACTCACGATGCAATCCATAATTTAAATATAGAACCCAACAGTAAGAGCTTGTTTATTTTTTCATCTGTAACAAATACCTTAAGTTCGATTAGGACCGGGTATGATATCCGGTACGCCTGCGGCATGAACCTTCTTCCGGGTTTTGTATCGATGTCTGTTAAAGAATTACATGCCGATGACCAAGCGTTCGGGCAGTTCAACCGATTCAATGCCTTTTTAAACTGGCAGGTTAAACGAGTTCCGGACATACCCGGAATGGTTACACTTCGCGTACTGAGCATGATCATTAATGAAGCGGCCGCCACAATTGCCGAAGGCACTGCATCTGTTGAAGATATAGACAAAGGCATGATGCTCGGCACCAACTATCCTAAAGGTCCGCTACAATGGTGCGACGAAATAGGTGCTGTTTACATCGTTGAAACATTAAATAATCTTTTTACTTATACAAGCGACTCCCGTTATCAGGCACATCCATACTTAACACAACTGGCCAGGTCCGGTAAAACATTCTACACTTCTAAAATCAAGGAGGAGGCGCAATCATGATTCTGTTAATTTACACTTCAAAAGTAAGTTCACGCCTATATTATATATTGAATCTTGTTTTTCGTGAGATGATGGAGATCGAGTATGAAATCACGAATGAAGTGCAAACATTTCAAAACTATCAGGGGCCCAAGCTAAATTACAGCAGCAAAGTTTTTAATGATGAGCCCTTTATTTCAGCCCATCAAATACTTTTTGAAAGTGGTATTCATCAACAACGAACCGATACAACCGAATATCAGGGCATCCCGGTGTTATTTGCATCGAATCAACCGGCCTCACTCCCATACGATCCGCTGGCTGCGGCATTTTTTATGGTTTCACGCTACGAGGAATATTTACCTTTCCGTGGCGATTCTTATGGCCGTTTTCGCGGCGAACGAAGCATTGCTTACAAAAAAAGCTTTCATTTTATTCCGGTTGTTAATCACTATGTGGAGCATATCAAACAACTCTTACATCATTATTATCCATCTATGCGTTTCGGCGCTAGGAGTTATCAATTCATTCTAACCTACGATATCGATATTGCCTATTCTTTTCTTGAGAAAGGAGCTATGCGATCACAAGGCGCCTTGCTAAAGGCATTAATAACCGGAGATAAAGATTTCATTGAAACCCGAAAGAAAGTATTGACCGGTAAAATGCCCGATCCATATGACACGTTCGATTACCAGTTTTACCTCAATAACAAATATCAGGTATATCCGATCTATTTCTTTCATCTTGGTGATTATGGCACGAATGATAAAAGCATTCCCTGGACCAGTGAGCGTTTACAAAATTTAATCCGCGATATCAATAATCGATATCTCACCGGCTTGCATCCAAGCTTTGCATCAAATTCAAAATTCAAATTACTGGGTTTGGAAATAGACCGTTTAAATGCGATTACCGGCAAACCAACGATAAGAAGCAGGCAACACTATATCATGTTAAAGTTCCCTGATACATATAACATACTTACCTCTATCGGCATCAATGACGATTACTCGATGGGATACCATAACATTCTTGGATTTCGGGCTGGCATATGCACACCATTCCACTTCTATGATATCAATCGTGAAGAACAAACCTCATTGCGCATTCATCCATTTTGTGCGATGGACTCAACGTTGCATCACCAATTGAATTTGACTTCTGAGACCGCTCTTGAAGAGGTTAAACAGTATGTGGATGAAGTCAGAAAAGTTAATGGCACCTTTACGTTTATTGCACATAATAATCTAATCGGAGCGCAAAGTGAGTTTGCCGGATGGAGCACCCAATTTGAGGAATTAATTAAATATGCCAAGGAGTAATTGATGTTGCGTGTTATTCCACACAAAAACATTGACAAGGTATTATGGGACCACGCATTAAACCAATCTGAGCTTCCGCTCCCCTATTGTTATTCGTGGTATTTAGATATTGCTTGTCCGGATTGGGATGCGATTACAGACGACAACTACGCGGCAATAGCACCATTACCTTTTCGAAAGAAAGCCGGCATACGCTATGTATATCAACCATTTTTTACGCAACAATTTGGTTTGTTTGTAAGAGGTGGTATACAAATCAATAAAGAAGCTATTCAAAATGAGTATTTATCTATCCTGAAAAATTATGCTCCATTCGTCACCTTGCAACTTAATACGCTTACTAGTCCGGAAGTTTTTACAGCAACTTCGTATCGATCAAGAACAACGTATCAACTCAATCTCAAGAACGTTTACCACAGCATCACATCATCCTATAACGAAAACCTGAAACGCAACCTAAAAAAATATAAAGGCGCTTGTGAGATAAAAACAAACAAGCAACCGGATAATCTTATCCAATTGTTTCGCAGTGCTAAAGGGCATGGTATTAAGGAGCTTAGAGATACAGATTACACCAGATTATCAAGGCTTATCGAAGAAGCAGTAATACATAAATACGGTATGGTTTGGGAAGCCTGGATCAGTAATCGTTGCATTGCTGCAGCCTTTATCCTATACAATCATCAATTTGTCATCAACCTATTTAATGCATCCGATGCAGAGGGGCGAACTTATCAGGCGATGTCTGTTTTGTTTGATCACATAATCAATCACTTTTCAGGCAGTGAGCGCACCTTAGACTTTGAGGGCTCTGATATACCCGGTGTGGCTGCCTACTATCGCTCATTTGGCGCAAGCCCAAAAACATATTGGAACATCACATTTAATCAATTACCTTGGCACTTAAGATTATTAAAAAAACTGAAAGATGGTACATAACCTTGGAGAACACAATTCATTAGTAACTCAATTCATATCTGAAATACGGAGTGTCAACATACAACAAGACCGAATGCGTTTCAGAAGAAATCTGGAACGAATCGGAGAAATCGTTGCCTATGAAATATCCAAAACCCTTGAATACAAAAAAGAAAAAATCACGACACCTCTAGGGTCTGTTGAAGTGCCCGTATTGAGTCAGCAACCGGTAATAGGCACCATATTAAGAGCCGGCATACCGATGCACCACGGCATTTTGAATTACTTTGATCAGGCCGATAATGCCTTTATATCGGCATATCGAAAACATACAGACGGAGGCAGTTTTGTCATTGAACTGGAATACCTCGCCTGCGCTGATTTACAAGATAAAATACTGATCGTAGCCGACCCCATGCTTGCCACGGGAGCCAGTATGGTTAAAACACTAAAGCAGGTTTTCGAAATCGGCAAACCCAAACATACCCATATAGCTTGTGTTATAGCAAGCCGTGCAGGGATTAAAATGGTTGAAGAGCATATGACGGATTTTACGATATGGGCCGCGGCTATCGATGATGAATTAAACCCAAAATCCTATATCGTTCCCGGACTTGGCGACGCCGGAGACCTTGCATTCGGTGAAAAATTGCAACATTAATCTGATAAAACGCTTTGTTTAACCGATTCAATGAATTATTTTTAACGTCACGTTTGCAGATTGCGTACTGAATTGCAATAGCTCTCGTTATACAAGCTGACCAAGAACATGAAAAAAATAATACTACTTGTTGTAATGTGTATGTCTATGCAAAGCCTATTTGCTCAAGACCCGCATTTCTCTCAATTCTATTATTCCCCATTAACACTCAATCCTGCCCTCACCGGCAGTATGAATGGAACCTGGCGTGTTGGCGTGAATTATCGCAATCAGTGGGGCAGTATTTCGGCTCCGGCAGTTTATGCCACCCCATCTGCATTTGCTGACTTTAAAATTCTCAGCGGTCGTTTTAGTGGAAATTACCTGGGTTTAGGGGTTCTGTTTCTAACCGACAAAGCCGGTGACGGACAGCTGACAACAAGCAGTGCTATGATTTCTATGGCCTATCATCAATCACTCGACAATACCGGAAACTACCATTTGTCTGCAGGCGGTATGTGGGGTTGGACACAGAAAGGTATCGATCTTACGAGACTCGATTTTTTTGATGAGTTCACCGGAACCGGATTTAAACCCGGTTTTGCCTCATTAGATCCGATTCAAAATACCCGATTTGCCTACACGGATCTCATGGGAGGTATTGCCTTTGATGCGATGGTTAGCGATTATTCCCGCTTTACTTTAGGTGCGGCTATTTCACACATATCCAAACCTAAAGAATCTTTTTATGCGTCTACTTCAGATAATGAAATTGGTACTCGCTATACAGTGCACGCCGGAGGCACATTTGGTGTAAACAACAAAGTTTATATTCTTCCCTACGTTTTATATCAACTTCAAACAAGTGCTCAGGAACTGGTTGTGGGTACCGCGTTAGGTTACAATTTCTCTCCTTCACGATATAAAGTAGGCACCATCGTTTATGGTGGTGTATTTAACCGTATGAATGATGCATTTATACCAACCGTAGGTGTTATGATGAATGGCGTACAGTTTGGTGTCAGCTACGACATCAACACGTCTTCATTGAGCAATGCCACAGGCGGCCAAGGTGGATTTGAGGTTGCTGTAGTATACTCGGCCGGTAAACCTGCCAAGAAGAATAAACGCACGTTCTGCCCTCGTTTCTAATCCTTATTTGCCAGCTGACCGCAGGCCGCATCTATATCTTTACCTCTGCTATGGCGTATGGTTACCGTAATTCCTGATTGCTCCAATGCATTGGCAAAACGTTGAGTGTTTTCTTCACTTGCTTTTTCAAAACCTGTACCCTCAACCGGATTGTATTCTATGATATTAACGCGGCAGGGAATCCTTCGGGCTAATCGAACGAGTTGTTTAGCATCCTCCATACTGTCATTTACATTTTTAAAAAGGATATATTCCAGCGAAATACGACTTTTTGTTTTTTGAAAGAAATAATTTAAAGCCGTAATAAGTGATTCGAGATTGTTCTCATCATTAATTGGCATAATCTTACTTCGTTTTTCATCATTGGCTGCATGTAAAGACAAGGCAAGACGATAGCGTACCTGATCGTCACCTAGTTTACGAATCATCTTGGCTATACCGGCAGTTGAAACGGTAATCCTTCGGGGCGACATCCCCAGAGAATCCGGTGATGTAATCTTTTCTATCGCCTCAGTCACCTGAGAATAATTAAGAAGTGGCTCGCCCATACCCATGAAGACAATATTGGTTAAACCACGTCCATACTGTTTTTCAGCGATACGATTCAGCATAGCAACCTGATCAAATATTTCATAGAAATAGAGATTGCGCTCACGCTTCATCTTACCTGTAGCACAAAAAGCGCAGGTTAATGAACACCCAATTTGTGAGGAAACGCAGGCTGTGATTCGGTCATCCGCAGGGATTATTACTCCTTCAATAAAATGTTGATCATTTGTAATAAAACGAATTTTCATAGTGCCATCGGCACTTAGCTGCGTTTTATTTAGTTGCAATGCCGGGAACTCAAACGATTCCGAAAGTTTATTACGGGTTTCTTTTGATAAATTAGACATAGCCTCAATCGATTGCACCCCTTTCTTCCATAGCCAGTCATATACCTGATTTGCTCTAAACTTTTTATCCCCTGATTGAATAAACCATTCTTCCAGCTGAGTCAGATTCAGTGAACGAATATTGGTTTTTGATGATTTCATTGCAACAAAGGTAGGCTAAAGTGTTACGAAACAAGCTTCTTATTAGATTAGCCGCGTGAAAAAATTTACCGCAGACTTCATTTATACGATAGATGGCCCGGCATTACGTAATCATGTTATTATCACAGACGATGATGGAACTATTAAAGCAATTGATTCTATTAAAAATCATATTGATGGCGATGTACTGAGACTCAAGGGCGCTGTATGTCCGGGATTTATCAATACACATACCCATCTTGAACTATCCTACTTAAAAGGAATGATTACTCCCGGGCAGGGATTAACACAGTTTATTATTAATCTGCTGGAACACCGTAATGCAGAAAAAGAATTGATTGAAGAGTCCATTCTCAATGCGGACTTTGACATGTGGAATAACGGAATTGTAGCTGTTGGTGATATTGCTAATACGCCTGACTCGATTCAGGTTAAGGCCAAGAGTAAGATTATTTATCATACGTTCATTGAAACGCTCGGATATAGAGATGATAAAGCAAATACGTTATTTGATGAAGCTATAAACTTGCTTCAGCTGTTCAAGAAAAATAAATTATCTGCTTCTATAGCACCGCATGCGCCTTACTCCTTATCCCGGTCTTTATGGGAACATATCTCGCTTTATATCTCTTTGGCAAGAGAAATAACTTCCATTCACATCGCCGAGAGCAATGAAGAACTCAACTATTGTTACGATGGCAGTGGTCCGATGAATAAAATTCTTGAATACCTGAAATATCCTGAGGATACATTTACCCCTTATGGACTGCGGAGTATTCAGGCGGTATGGCCTTATATGGAACACGCCAAGCAGATACTGATGGTTCATAATACCTTCATGGCACAGTCTGATTTTGACCTTATACAAGACCGTAAAAAATCGGTATGGTTATGTACCTGCCCAAACGCTAATCTTTACATCGAAAAACGATTGCCCGATTACGCCTTATGGAAAAAAAATACTGATCAGATTTGTATTGGCACTGACAGCTTAGCCTCAAATAATGGATTGAGCGTGTGGGATGAAATCATAAGCATACATAGTAAATACTCCAAACTGAATATTGAGGAGTTATTACAATGGGCTACTTTAAATGGTGCGAAAGCTTTAATGATAGAAGACCAATTAGGAAGCATTACAATAAATAAAAAACCGGGACTTGTTCATCTGGAATTCGATCCGGATAAGCAATTAATATGGGACGCCCGTATAGGACGGCTAGGCTAATTAATTATAGGTCTCCAATATCTGTTCCGTATGATTTTTAGTATCGACTTTATCAAAGATTCGTTCTATATTACCTTTTTCATCGATTACATAGGTCTTACGGATAATCCCCATATATTTTTTGCCGTACATACTCTTTTCACCCCAGGCATCATAGGATTCGAGTATTTCTTTCTCAGTATCCGCAATTAAGGGAAACGGTAGTTCATATTTATCAGCAAATTTTTTGTGAGACTTCTCATTATCGGCACTAACTCCTACTACAGCATATCCTTTTTTAAGTAATGCCTGATAATTATCTCGAAGGTTGCATGATTCAGCCGTGCAACCGGGCGTATCATCCTTTGGATAAAAATAAAGTATCACTTTTTTACCTTTTAAAT
>BJGO01000025.1 GCA_014190535.1 Bacteroidota bacterium
AATAATCTTAGCGCCCTGCGCTTCGGCCATAGCCTCGGCGTCACTGCGTTTCATGGAGAGTGTTCCGGTGAATAAAAAAGTCTTCACCGACAGTTTTCCATCAGATGGTTTTTCCTGCTGTCGGGTATTCACTCCAAGGCTTCGAAGCGTGTTAAACATATCGATATTTTCTTTCTGATGAAAAAAGTCATAGATGCTCTGTGCCGCTTTAGGTCCAATGTCTTCGATACTTTGTAATTGTTCTATAGTCCAGGTTTCGAGGTCGTGGATGTCTTGTATTTGTTCGGCTAATTTTTTTGCGGTTGTTTCTCCTACAAAACGTATCCCGAGTGCAAAGAGCAAACGATGCAGGGGCTGATTTTTAGATTCGTCAATGGCGCGCTTCAGATTCTGAATACTCTTTTCTTTCCATCCTTCGAGTTTAGCAATACGCTCAAAGTCGAGTTTATAAATTCCCGGAATGTTGCTCAGTATGTTATGTTGCATAAATTCATCAATGATGGCACTGCCCAATCCTCTGATATCCATGGCGTCCTTGGATACAAAATGAATTAATCGTTCCGCTACCTGAGCAGGGCACTGATAGTGAATACACCGCCAGTTAGCTTCCTCGTCGGGCTTATACAGTTTATGATGGCACGACGGACAATACTCAGGAAATAGAATAACCGCTTGTGAATGATCACGGGCTTCGATAATTGGTTTAACAATGTAGGGAATAACATCGCCGGCCCGTTCAACCAAAACGGTGTCAAATAATCGGATGTCTTTATCTTTAATAAAATCTGCATTAAACATGGATACACTTGAAACCGTAACACCGGCCAGTTCAACAGGCTCCAGTTTGGCAACCGGTGTAATGGCACCTGTTCGCCCCACCTGAAATTCAACTTTAATCAATCGGGTTGTTGCCTGTTGAGCTGCAAACTTATAGGCCATTGCCCACCGGGGATGGTGTGATGTATAGCCGCATTTTTCCTGAAGGGTTATGTCATTTACCTTAATCACCAGGCCATCCACTTCATAAGGTAACTGATTACGTCGATCAGTAAAATAGGAGCACGCTTCAATAACGGCATCGATGCCCGATACCTTTTTTATCTCATGATATGGTGTATTGAATCCATTTTCGTGCAAGAGCGTTATGGCATCGTAGTGGCTTTTTATCATATGATTGCGAAGCGCATTCCCATTATGATCTTCAGCGATGCTGATGTGATACAGAAAGGCTTCCATTTTGCGTGAGGCAACTTCAGCAGGATCTTTCATACGAAGCCCACCACTCGCCGCATTACGTGGATTGGCAAAAGGCGAGGACCCATCCTCCGTGATTTTTTGATTGAGCTTCTTGAAGTTATTCTTGTTAATTACCACTTCGCCGCGTATTTCGATACGATGTATGCCGGCATGGCTGAAAGGAGCCGACAAGGGTATGGTGCGGAGTTGCTTTAGGTTTGTAGTGATATCATCACCAATACGACCATCGCCTCGGGTAGCTCCGCGAACTAAAACATCATTATCATAAACCAGTGAGATACCGGCGCCGTCATATTTAGGTTCTACGGTATACATAATGTCTTCCTGCCCCGTCAGTTCGCGTACCCTTCGATCCCAGTCTCTTAAATCATCAGCCTGATAAGCATTATCCAGCGAGAGCATCGGCGCCAGATGTTTTACCTCCGGGAAATCGTTGCTTAATCCGGCAGATACTCTTTGTGTTGGTGAATCAGGGCTTATCCATTCCGGGTGATTCGATTCTATTGTTTTAAGTGCCTGAAACAACTGATCATATTCATAGTCAGAAATGACCGGTGTATCCATGACATAATAGCGATGTTCGTGGTAACGAATCAGCGTGCGAAGCAGACTAAGAGACTGTTGGTCAACAGCGAGCCTGTGCTGTAGTATAAGCTGAAGGGTATCCTGCGTTTGTCGTATTCGTTCAGTATCGTTCGCTTGCATAAAGAATGTTGCAAATTAAACAAGCCCGCATTAGTTTTTTATGTTTCATGCCTATCATTATATCTATATTTACGCGCTCACCCAAAATCAATACTTAAATAAAATGTCCGGTAACAAAATCAGCATGCAAAATGGGAAACTTCATGTTCCCGATGATCCGATTATTCCATTTATAGAAGGCGACGGAACAGGCCCCGATATTTGGCGTTCCGGCGTGCGTGTTATGGATGCCGCAGTAGAAAAAGCATATAAGGGAAATAAAAAAATAGTTTGGAAAGAAGTTTTAGCCGGAGAGAAAGCATTTAACCTGACTCAAAGCTGGTTACCCGATGAAACACTGGATGCATTTCGTGAATATTTAGTTGGTATCAAAGGTCCATTGACTACACCCGTTGGTGGTGGCATACGTTCATTGAATGTAGCCTTACGTCAGATGCTTGATTTATATGTATGTCTTCGTCCGGTACGATGGTTTAGTGGTGTTCCCTCACCCGTAAAAAATCCGGGTGCCGTAGATATGGTCATATTCCGCGAAAACACGGAGGATATATATGCCGGTATTGAGTATGCGGCAGGCTCAGAGGATAACGCTCGTTTCATGAAGCTCTTTGCTGAGGCCTTTCCAAAAGAATTTAAGAAAATACGATTCGGCACTAAAGAAGCCGGAGATACCTGGCAAAAACAACTGGAAACAATCGGTGCGCCATCGCGCGACAATCCGGTCGAAGTGGGTATCGGTATCAAGCCTATGTCTTACCTGGGGTCTGAGCGTTTGATTCATTCGGCTATTGCATACGCAATTAAACACAAGCGTAAAAATGTAACCATCGTTCATAAGGGAAATATCATGAAATTTACCGAAGGTGCTTTTCGCGATTGGTGTTACCGTGTTGCCAAAGAAATGTTTGGTGCCGTTGAAATAGACGGTGGACCTTGGTGCAGAATTCCTGAAGGTAAACCGGGGGCAGGTATGATTATAAAAGATGCTATAGCCGATATCACGCTCCAGCAGGTACTAACACGCCCTGAAGATTTTGATGTTATCGCAACACCAAATCTAAATGGAGATTATTTAAGCGATGCACTCGCGGCTCAGGTTGGAGGTATTGGTATTGCGCCGGGTGCCAACATCAATTATGTTACCGGCCATGCCATTTTTGAAGCTACGCACGGCACTGCACCTAAATACGCCAATCAGGATAAGGTAAATCCGGGTTCAGTAATTTTAAGTGGCGCTATGATGATGGAACACCTTGGATGGATTGAAGCGGCGGATTTAATTTATCGTGGTATCGAACGATCCATTGCCGCTAAGCGTGTAACCTACGACTTTGAACGCCTGATGGAAGGAGCGACCTTGTTAAAATGCTCTGAGTTTGGTGATGAGATTATTAAGAATATGTAAACGTCTAAGTTGAATGAATTATAAAGGCGCACCTCAATATAAGGTGCGCTTTTTTTTATTCCCTTGAGTTAGGTAATACCCAATATACCGGTTACATCTAATATGAATAATGCTATTTACTTTCCAACCACCAACTTATGCTGCGTTATAAAACGCTCACCCATTAATTTGATATGATACGTTCCCGAACCAATTTGATCTGGCAATGAGATCTGATTGTTTGCATTACTCAAATGCTGTGTGAGTAATACCCTACCATTGATATCGTACAGCATCATCTTTACCGCACCACTGTTAGCCGGTAATTCCACATGAACATTATCACCTCTGCTCAGCAGGCTCGGGTAAAGTTTAGTTTGTCCTTCAATAATATTATTCGTACTCACAGGATTCAAGGTGCCTTGTAGATTTACATTATCGATATAAACAGGCTGGCCATAATTCGCAATATTTCTGAACGCGATAATCACATGATCTATGCCTGTGAATGCTTGCAGTTGAACCGTATCGGTGCGCCACTGTGAATTATCAGGAACAAACACATCTGCGCTGTAATCCGGTGCTGTAGCTAACGCAGTGCTGCCTTTTTTGTAGAGTTCAGTAAATGTTAAACCGCAATCCGTGCTTACTAAGATAGCCAGCGAGTCAATGTATGCATCGCTATATCGTGCATAGGCTACATCGAAAGTAAGGTATGCTGAAAGGTAGTTATTCAAGTTTACCGCCACACCTATATCGTCGTATGAACCTTGTCCGTCATTATAGTAGTTGTTAATGCTCATACACGATGCACTCTGTCCATAACCACCAACATCAGTATTAAGTTGCCAGTTGGGAGCACCGTTCGGTGTGGAGTATGCTTTCCAGCCACCGGGCGGAAACCCGTTTTCAAATCCTTCGGCGATATCGACAGTTGTTAGTGGATTGATGAAAACCGATAAGGTGTCGGTTGCGCTGTTGCTATTGTTATCAGTAACCGTAAGACTAACTAAATGAGGTCCGTTGCCGTTAAACACCACTTTCGGATTTCTGTTGTTGCTCGTTGCCGGAATTCCTCCTTCAAAAGTCCAGCTCCATTGTGCACCATCGTGAAGCAGGGTGCTGTAATCATCAAAATAAAACGTGTCCCCAATGCAGGAGGCACTCATTTTGTCCACGATAATATCACAGATGGGTTCCACAACAGGTTCGAATAGTGGGGCCTCCCATATACCTTTACCATAACTCGCCAAGCGAATTTTTCCATCTCTGTAAAAAGGCTTGAGTTTTAGTGTACTGATTTGTGAGGGAAGACCTCCATGGTAAGGTTCCCAATCATTCATGTCATTATTTCTGTAAAACACAGTACTTGATGTTGCCAGATAAACACCATCATTGGTGCCGGCCTGAGGCATGATGGCTACGATACTTTGGTCATTCAGCACCGCACTGCTCAGATTAGTCCAGGTTATACCGCCATCCATACTTTTATAAATCTTTTGACCGTTCGATGCTTGTCGATAAGCCATCCATAACACATCGGGATTCGTAAGACTACACTGCATGACTGTGATACGACTGTAACCGGGAGGCATCGTACAGGATACCCAGGTTATTCCACCATTATTGCTGCGGTAAAGTTGTGAGGTATTGTTTGAATACTTCGTATGCACTGCATAAAGAACATCCGGATTTTTCCTGCTGATGTCGATCCATGTAACCCAGTCGTTTTCATTACTGCCAAATGAACCAATCACGTTGTAATTGATACCTCCGTCTGTACTTTTATATATTCTGTTTTTATAACCCATCCATACGATATTGTAACAACGGGGGTCAAATACCATACTGCTGAACTCAGCACTCCAGTAACTTTCGTTTGGATATAGTGCACTGTTGTTTTGCCAGTGAATGGCGTCATCTACGGTATTTGGTATTTCCAGATTGCTGATATCGCTGAAATAGGCCAAGCGATTATTACCGGGATTGATATAACCTGTTGCTGCCTCGCCTCCTCCAAGTCTTATGCTCACTCCTTGCGGGTATCCTTCAAATAAAACGGCATTACCATTATGATATCTGCCGCCAACCATCACATCTTCGTTCCACCCCTGATCAAAACCCCAATAGTCACTTCCGGTAATGCCGTTCTTCTTACTTTGATGTGTAGCAAAAAAATCGGTGCTTAGGTTAATACCGCCATCACTACAAAGCCACACCTCATTTCCTAATACAAGCATATCCTGTATGTCAGGATGTATGCGCTCCACCTGACCGCTATATCCACCCACCCCAAGGAATGTTGCTGCGCCATCATTGCTTCGCCAGAGTGAACAACCGCCGATGAGGAGTTTGTTCTCGTCGGTTGCAGATACAGCCAGGTCACAATTATAGAAGCCCTGATGGTACGTGCCCGCAGCACCTATAGTGGTGATATTGGGATATGGGCAGGTGACAGAACTATTGGCATCGCCGCATGAGTAAGGTGCACCCACCTGTCCGTGTGGCAAGGACCAGCTATTGCCGCTGTCGGTGCTCTTCCAAATTCCGATGAATCCGTTATCGCCGTCCTTGCTTTGTCCAATGAGGTGCACATAAACGACTTCCGGATTAGCAGGGGTTACGCCGATGCGTGCGCCGCCATCCTGCGATTGCGTTCCACCGCTATACCATCCGCTGTTAAACAAATTAAAGGTAGCACCGCCATCAGTGCTTTTAAAGAATTCCGCAATGTTTAATACAGTATTGGTTTTAACACAATATATGGTATTGGTATCACCGGGTTTAACGGCAAGATCCCATACACGGCTTGTATATATAGTAGTCCAGTTGGAGCCGGCATCCGTACTACGTATTAAACCTTTGGCACCGCAGGCCATTACGATGTTAGGATTGCTACTATTGATGACAATAGCGGAGCAATTAAAATCATTCAAAGTATAAACAACACTCCATGAAATACCGCCATCAGTGGTCTTGAAGATGTAATCGCCTCCTCCGTAATAAACCACATCGGGATTGGTAGGATGAATACGGATAGATTCTCCGGATGGTAAATTGTAGTTTTTTGAAACGCACGACCAAGATGTACCATGATCAATACTCTTATATATTTCAGCACCCTCTGTAGCGCAGTACAAAACATCCGGGTTACTGATAGAACGATCCACGCAATATACGTTTACCTGCCAGCTTACAGGTGTCTGATTTTCCTCCCATAAGGTTTCAAATGGACCAACACTGCTCCATACCGATCCACCGCGCACGGTTGAATGTGCCGGTAATTGACTCGGGTTTTTATAGATGAAGCCATCCTGACCGGTACGTTGTTGCGCATAATGCATCCACTTTTTGTAATACTGTGTGAAATTGTTTTTTTCAAAGGGATGTGCATCATAATAAGCTCTGTACATAGATTGTGCCCTAAAAACATTCGGGTTTTCGCTCATCATTTCGTGTACCCAATCCGGCAAGGGCATATCCTCACGATAATATGGAGGATAAAGCGTTTGGGCCGATAGATAATAACAGGCCAAAATCAATGAAGCGGTGGTCAAATAAATACTTTTCATTATGGATTTCATTGCTACAAAGTAATAGTGGATTTGTATTATATCGTAATCGGTTAATAATTGCTTTAGCCATCCATTTCTTACTTATTTTTCTCTACTTTTGCACACCGAATAAAAAAAATGCGCATGTGGCGTAATTGGTAGCCGCGCCAGACTTAGGATCTGGTGGAGCGATCCGTGGGGGTTCGAGTCCCTCCATGCGCACGAAATTCAGAGGAAGTTGCGGCTTCCTCTTTTTTATTAATAAAAACAAATCACTGCAACGTGAACATTACATCCGAAAACATTGCTCCGCTTCATTTGCGTCTTAATGTTAACCTAACACCCGATGATTATCTGGCAAAAGTTGATAGCGGAATTAAAGAACTTAGTAAAAAAATTGCTATGCCCGGATTTCGCCCGGGTAAGGTGCCTGTTTCGCTTTCACGCAAAATGTATGGCAATCAGGTTTTAGCCGATGAGCTTGATAAAATTCTGAATGAGTCGGTAACTACATATATAAAAGAACATAATCTTGAAATATTTGGTCAGCCATTACCATCCAGGACTGAAAATATGGTTATCGATATTGCCAATCCGTCGGAGTACAATTTCGGCTTTGAGGTTGGTTTAGTTCCTTCGTTTGAAATTGCCGCTCTCGATACCCATTCCTTTGAGAAGGAAGCTTGCCTAGTTACCGATGATATGATCAACGAGGAAATCGATAAGATAACCATGAGGTATGGCAAAGAGGAAGATATTGAAAAGCCGGAAGGTGATGATAATATCATACTTGCTGAATTTGACGAATTGGATGAACAAGGTGCCGTAAAAGAAGGTGGGGTGTCCAATCGCACATCATTCTTGTTGCGCGTAGTTAAGGATGAATCGGTTAAACAGGAAATGCTGAATCTTAAAAAGGATGACAGTATCCAGATAGATATCAATAAAACATTTGGTCACGACCATAACCTCATCGTGCATAATTTATTGAATACCGACCATGCCCGTGCCGATCTAATGAGTCCGATGTTCCGTTTACTGATTCACGGTATTAAACGTGTGTTACGTGCTGAGTTGAATCAAGACTTATTTGATAAGGCTTACGGAGCCAGCCAGATCGATAGCGAAGATGCGCTCCGCGCTCGTTTAAGAGCGCAACTCGAAAAAGAATTCAACAGAGTGGGCGCCGTGCGTCTTGAAAATGCGATACATAAATATTTGATCGACAATACATCGATCGATTTTCCCGAGGTGTTCCTGAAAAAGTGGGTGCAAGCCAACAATGCCGAAGGCAAGCAACAGGATGAGGTTAGTGACGAGGAGTTTCGTATGATCATCGAGCGTCTCAAATGGGACCTGATTGTGAATAAACTTACCAAGGAATGGAACCTGCAGGTAAATATTGAGGATATTCGTCAGGCAGTGAAAAACGAAATCATAAGCCGTTATTTCGGAGGTAGTGCTGATGACAGCATGAATGAGTTGGTTGAACGTTTAGCAGACTCCATGCTCAAGGAAGAAAAAAGCATCAGACGCTACACGGAAATGGCATTGTATGATAAAGTCTTTTCACATGCAGCCTCATTAATTAATACCAATGAAGTGGTTAAATCATACCACGATTTTGTTCATCAACACTAAAAGCATAAAAAAATAAACAAACCTTTATGAACTACTACGCTGAATTTAAAAAATATGCTGTAATGCACAAAGGCATGAACAGTATGCACGTGGATAATTATCTGAAAAGTAATATCCAAAGTTTAACACCATACATCATAGAAGAGCGCCCAATGAATGTAGCCAGTATGGATGTGTTCAGTCGTTTAATGATGGATCGTATCATATTTCTCGGCGACCCGATTAATGATTACGTAGCTAATGTGATTCAGGCCCAATTGTTATTTCTTGAAAGCACAGATGCACGCCGCGATATACAGATTTACCTGAACTCTCCCGGCGGATCAGTTTATGCAGGCCTCGGTATCTACGATACGATGCAATACATAGGACCCGATGTAGCTACTATCTGCACCGGAATCGCCGCATCAATGGCCGCTGTGCTGTTGTGCGCAGGTACAAAAGGCAAAAGAACCGGTTTGCGTCATAGCCGCGTTATGATTCACCAGCCACTTGGCGGTGTTGAAGGTCAGGCCAGCGATATCGAAATTACAGCGCGCGAAATATTAAAACTCAAAAAAGAGTTATATGAAATCATCTCGAACCATAGCGGTCAACCATATAAGCGCGTTGAGAAAGATGGCGATCGTGACTATTGGATGATGGCTGAGGAAGCAAAGGAATACGGTATGATTGATGAGGTGCTCATCAAACAAAAGGATAAGGGAAATTCATAATCGTTTTCCACTTCAGCTTTTGAAACAGATATTATTTAAATGATTATCTGTTTGTTGTTGTATTTACCAATTTTTTAACTTTACAGCCCGGTAGCCAATCGGAACGTGAGGCTATTCAGTATTAAACCTCAGGAACAGTAATTATGAAGAAAAGTGCCACGTGCTCATTTTGCGGTAAGTCTAAGGATGAAACCCGTCTGCTTATTTCCGGTCTGGATGCCTATATCTGCGACTCGTGTGCCGAACAAGCCGCAATGATTGTTCAGGAAGAGGTTCATCAGAAACGAAAAAAAACGGTTGGTTCCAAACAGACCGAACTGTTTAAAAATATACTGATACCGGCAGAGATAAAAAAGTACCTCGACGATTATGTTATAGGTCAGGATGAAGCGAAAAAGGTTTTAAGTGTAGCCGTATATAATCACTACAAAAGAATTAACCGACCGGATAACAAACTGGGTTACGATGTAGATATTGAAAAATCAAACATCGTTTTGGTTGGTGAAACAGGAACAGGCAAAACGCTATTAGCACGCACCATTGCCAAGCTGTTAAATGTTCCTTTCGCCATTGCTGATGCTACGGTATTTACAGAGGCCGGTTACGTGGGAGAGGATGTAGAAAGTATTTTGTCCCGACTGCTTCAAAGTTGCGACTACGATGTTTTGGCCGCAGAGCGCGGTATTGTCTATATTGACGAGATTGATAAAATTGCCCGAAAAAATGATAACCCCAGCATAACCCGCGATGTAAGCGGCGAAGGTGTGCAGCAGGGGTTATTAAAATTGCTGGAAGGTACAGAGGTACTGGTGCCTCCGCAAGGTGGCAGGAAACACCCTGAGCAGAAGATGATTAGCATCAATACACAAAACATCCTATTTATTTGTGGTGGCGCATTCGAAGGGCTGGATAAAATTATTTCGCGACGCACACAAACGCAGGTCATTGGGTTTAAAGCAGGCGGCGAACAAGCCGACATCAATAAGAATAATTTGTTGTCTTATGTTTCGCCACAGGATCTGAAGCAATTCGGCCTCATTCCTGAATTGGTAGGTCGTATTCCTGTAGTTACTTTTTTGAATGCTCTTGATGAACAGGCCTTGCGTCTGATTCTCACCGAACCTAAAAATGCACTGCTTAAACAGTATAAAGCACTATTGAAGATGGACGGTATCGATCTGCACTTCGATGAGCCTGCCATTGACTATATTGTCACTAAAGCTATGGAATACAAATTGGGGGCTCGCGGTTTGCGGTCGCTTTGTGAAACGATTATGAACGATGTGATGTTTGAAGCGCCCTCTCAGAAAGAGATGAAGTCCTTTACGGTTGATCTCGATTACGCCAGAAAACGTATCGATAAAATCAATTTGCCTAAATTAAAGGTGGCTTAAATTTATATTCAGCTCTCTGTTTTTTTATCCTGATTTAATTTGTTCAAGAGATCCGCAATAATAATCGCCGGAGCCTCTCGCTCTCGTTCGAGTCGCCGAAATGCCTGAAAGATATCTTTTGATGTTTCGTAATGTCGAATTAATTGCCCGTAAATCTCAGATCGGTATAAATAAGGAATCAACAGATCGCGTTTTTGATGGTATTCGATGTAGTTGTTTTTTACATGCACCAGAACAACACCGTTATTCAGCAGATTATTAAAGTGCGTTGCCAGTACAAAAAGATCAGTTGTCAGTTCGCTGTCAAAATGTTCTAGGATTTTTACTCTGCAATGAAAGTACCCATCATAAATCATGTAGTAATAGGTTGAAAGTTCTCCATCTGAGATTTCAAAGTAGACTTCAGCATATTTATCATTTTCAAAGACGCCGTGCCGCCAGTTTGCTTCTATGAGCATTTTTTTTAAGTCTTTCCATACCAGTTTTTCGTGACTGATTATCGGTAGATTAATTCGATACAGTTGTGTGAAATAGTTTTTAATTCTGCTAATCATAGATTATAAATAGTATGGTTAAATTAAAAATTTATTCACAAACATGTCAGCGAGTTCCATTTTTTCAGTATTCTGTAAAAATCCTGAGCTAATTGTCTTTAAGTTCCGAATCGATGATTTCGGGCAACTTCGTTTTTCTGAACAGTTCGAAATAGTAACCAATTTGTATAAAATCTCTCCCGATTTCATCGTTTATTTTATAATCAAACTGATAGATATAACCGAGCTGTATGGTTGAGGATTTGGATGGTTTGTAGTTCAAAGCAATTAGCATTCGGTTTCGTTCAAAATAAGGTTCCTTGTCGGTAAAAAATAATTCATTACTTGCACTGATCTGAAACGGTTTATAGTTTTTTTTCATCTTGCCAAAGGGGTAAAATACACCCAAACGATATCTGAAACGATTGCGATATCCTGAACGGGTAAATCGGAATTCCGCTCGGTATCGTTGTTCAATTCGGAGTTTACCTATTGATTGATTTAAAATAACCTGCGGCCATATTCTCAA
The DNA here is from genome assembly GCA_014190535.1 of Bacteroidota bacterium. Lineage (GTDB taxonomy): Bacteria > Bacteroidota > Bacteroidia > Chitinophagales > UBA10324 > BJGO01. The sequence continues at coordinate 11,714 of BJGO01000025.1, forward strand.
CTCATCATTGTTTTTAGGTAATACAAAATCGCCACCCTCCCTGTATGTCTGATAACTACCTGCGCCGGTTGTCAGTCGAATGTGTTTATTTGGATTGTATTCTAATCCGCCTTTATATTCATAATAATGAAAATCGTTATAGAATTTCAATGATCGTAACTGCCCTTCACCAAACAGACTCCATTGATTATTTACATTATATTTTACATTGATAATATTCCAGCTTCCGATATTAAGCTGAGCCGATGCCAGGTTCGCTATTAGGATACAGCATAGTGTTGCAATTAAAAGTGATTTCATCGTAGCGATTGTTTTGCAACAATAGCAATGGATTTCTGCAATATCAATGAATTAGGTATAGTGATTGTTTCTGCAGTTGTCGATTTCAGATGAATAAAGAAATACGTTAATTCAACAACTTCACCTTCATAGGGGTAATCTTTATCTAAAATTTTTATGGTATCGCCCAGCTTTAACGGATGATTGAAAAACAGTATGATGCTGGATGTTATGTTGGATAATAGTGACCACTGTGCAAAAAAGGCTATACCCAGCGCAGTGAGCAGTGTGCCTGCAAATACAACAATTTCACTTTGTTTAACGCCCCATATACCGCCCAAAAACATAATAAAGATGATTGTTATGATGAGATGTAAGGCTTTGATGATTATTTTTCTTCTGGTTCGTTCTAACTGTGTTTTTTTTAGGGACTTATTGATGATATTCCTCGTGACAAAAAACGAGATTACATAAACCAAAATGGCAATAATGCTCTCTAATAGCTGAAGCTGATAAGGAGCCAACGTATTCATGATATTATTCAATGTAAAAAGAATTATGAAGGTGAAAATACGAAACCAAACTATTCTTTTAATGCTTTATGAATTCTGAGCATCGGATTATTTAATATTTAATAATGTCAGACGCTCAATATATGGATAACGAAAGAACACATTTTATTTCAACAAGCTCACATTACCCTTAAGTATCTTACGCTCAGTGTATCCCGGCAGAGCATATTGAATTACATAAACATAAACACCCAGTGCAGCCGGGCCGTTTATATAATTGCCATTCCAGCCTTTGCTAATACTGTTGCTTTCAAAAACCTTCTTACCCCAACGGTCATAGATGCTCATGGTATAGAACGATGGTGTTTTTATAAACCATGGAATAAATTCATCATTGATGCCGTCTGCATTTGGTGAAAATGCATTTGGCACATAGATAAAGGTTGCGTCATTAATAGTAACTGTAAAATTGTAGGTTGTGATACATCCATAATCATTGCGGGTTATATAGCTGAGATTTTGCTCGCCCGAACCGGGAAACTCATAGGTCAATAACGTACTGTCGCAATCATCAAGTGAAACAATCTCATCATTAATCAGGAGATAACAAGAATCACTTCCTTCGGATTGTAAACTGATTGATGCAGAAAAACTGTTTGGCTCGGGCACCCCGCTGACGGAGAGGATAATCGGGTAGGGGAGCACCTGTATCGTGCAATTGGTAGTATCAAAACAACTGTTATTGTTACCTGCTATCAGGCTAATGGAGTACAAGCCACTGTCAGTAAATTCATAGTTCAGTGTTTCGAATGTACCTAAGTTAACATTATTGAGAAACCAGCGGTAATCGGTTGCGCTCTGAGAATTATTTTCAATTGTGGCCGAGCCTATACAAAGGGAGTCCGGACAATCAATCGAAGCAAGCGGATTATTGATAACATCGATATCTAGAGTATTGCTGGCAGAACAGTTGCTGGCATCCGTTCCGGTGATGGTATAGGTAGTAGATGTAGTAGGGAATAATGTCAGAATCTGATTGGAAAGTGAGGTGTTCATCATTGGCCCCCACGTAAAGGAATTAATACCACTTATCATGACCGCTACGCTGTCGCCATTACAAATAAGGGCACTTCCGGCTGGCGTCAGGTTAATTTGTGGAGAGGGCAATACGTTAATCATTAGTGTTGTGTCATCGTCACAGCCATTGAGTGTGCCGGTGATGGTATACGTCGTATTGGTGTTCGGAAAAAAGAAGTAATCACTTGTTCCTGCAACGGCATTGCTGTTTGGCACCCAGGTGTAGTTATTGGCACCGCTGATGGTGATTGCAACAGAGTCTCCTTCGCAAATCGATGCATCATAAACCGATAGTTGTACTTCAGGCGCAGGCGAAACCGTTATGAATATATTCGCTGAGTCAGAACAGCCATTGGCATCAATACCAACAACGGTGAAATTAGTATTCGTTATTGGTGTGGCCATAACCATTGCTCCGGTTGAACTGCTGAGCACTATTGCCGGAGACCATTGATAGGAAATGGCGCCATTTGCGCTTAATTGTGTGGAATCACCCTGGCAGATGATGGCGGAAGCCGCACTGATATTGATATCAGGATTCAACGTGGTTTGGATTGTTACGGTAGCCTCACTGCAGCAACCCGAACCGTTGCAAACGCTGTAAATAAATGAGGTGCTACCACTAAAACCCGTTGCAGGGGTAAATGTTATGGTGCCGTTCGATGTATTGATGTTACTGATTGTGCCATCAGTAAATGGAGGAGGCACCGAAACCGTTAATGTACTGGCATCAAGTGGAGGATTAATTCCCTGTATGTCATTTTGAAGAACCGGGACCACAACAGAACCTGAACCCGTACAGAGGGAGGCGTTATCATCTTGTAATTCGGGTTCCTGACCGGCTGTTACTTCACGCAATACAATGTCGTCTATGGCAACATCGTAGCCAAGAAAACCCCAGTTCTGATTGTATATGCAAATTTCGGTAATGCCTCCTGCACCGCTGTTAAATGAGGCGCCATAAAAATGCCATTGCTCATCCTCCGGAACAGATGGACTGTTATATAGATTGTTTCCATTAACCCTGAAAGAAAAAGCGGGTTGTCCCTGATTACTGCCTTGTTCCAACAGATTGATAAACCAAGCGCCAAAACAATATTCTTTATTAGGCTCCAAGGTTACCTGTGTGCACCATATCTTTTGCTCGGGACCATTATTAGGAAAATCAACAACCATCATATTACCGGTTCCACTGGTATGATCCTGAATACTTGGTGACCACGTAATATTGCACGTGGTTAGCAGGGAATTTACAGCAAACGAAAACTGACACAGATAGTCACCACAACCATTACCACCCGACACGCAAGGCCCGTTAAAAGTGTAATCCGAAGTAAAGTCAGCAAAAGGGGCGGCATTGGAGAAACTTTCAAAGTCGCCGGATATAATCTGATTGATACCATAACAACCGCTGGGACTGCAATTACCCTGCGCATAGGTTCGGGTAACCGAAGTGAGCATAAGCAGGAGGGCGTACGCCGGGTATTTTAATCTCGGAGGCATCTGCCTCAAAAATAATTAAGGATTTGATAGGATATTATTTCGCTGTGCATTCAAATCCTCCCATTGTTTCATTTCTGAATCCAATTGCGCTTTATAAGTATTATAAATCGACACCTTAGCCTCTATCTCTTTAACACCCGACTGCGTTAGTTCGTTTTCCACCTGCTTTAGTTGTGATTCGAGTTCTTCAATTTTTTTTTCGCTTTTGAGTATTTGATTATCCAGTTTTTTTAAGTCTTTGTCCTGCTGTGGGCCAACTACTTTGACCGTGTTATTTTTTATGTTTTGTTTTCGCTCCAGTTCGTGTAGTGATTCAATATTTCGTGATGCCATAAAGTCATCAATATCTCCAAGGTGTTCTTTGATGACGCCTGCGCGGAAGTAAAATAATTTATTGGTTAGCCCTTGGAGAAAATCTCTGTCGTGCGATACAACGATTAAGGTGCCATTAAAATTTAAGAGGGCCTCTTTAAGAATGTCTTTAGACCGCATATCCAGGTGATTGGTAGGCTCATCCATAACCAATACGTTGTGAGGCTCGAGTAGGAGGCAAGCCAGTGCCAATCGGGACTTTTCGCCACCACTAAGTACCTTCACTTTTTTGTCAATGTCATTTCCGCCAAACAGGAATGCACCAAGAAGGGATCGCACACGTGTTCGAACTTCGCCAAAAGCTTTTTTATCTACCGTGTCAAATACCGTTTCATTTCCGTCGAGTTTTTCAGCCTGATGCTGTGCATAGTATCCGATGTTAACATTATGACCAATGATAATTTCACCGGAGGTTGCTTTTTCATCGCCAACGAGCATTTTTGCCAGTGTGGTTTTACCCTCTCCGTTTCGCCCCACAAAAGCTACGCGGTCGCCGCGCTGAATATCAAAGTTGATCTCATTTAATACTTTTTTGTCGCCGTATGCTTTGAAGAGGTGCTCGGTGCGTATGGCGCTCACTCCGGAACGCGGGGCATCCGGGAAACGAAAACGCATAGCGGCATTGTCATCATCCTCGATTTCAATGCGCTCGGTACGTTCGAGCTGTTTAATGAGTGATTGTGCAAACTTGGCTTTATTCGCTTTGGCGCGGAATTTTTCAATGAGTTGTTCCGTGCGTTCAATCTCCCGTTGCTGATTACGCTGGGCCGCCAAAAGGGTGGCACGCCGTTCTTTACGAAGTGTCACATACTTGGTGTAATTGGCTTTGTAGTCCTCAATTTTATTGTTGGTAATCTCGATCGTTCTTGACGTAACATTATCCAAAAAGCGTTTGTCGTGCGATACCAAAATGATGGCGCCTGAAAAATCTTTCATAAACGATTCGAGCCAGGCTATGGACTCAATATCCAGATGGTTTGTAGGCTCATCGAGTAAGAGGAGGTTGGGTTTTGATAATAATAGCTTGGCCAGTTCAACACGCATTTGCCATCCGCCGCTGAACTGCTTTAGCGGCCTGATAAAGTCGTCGCGTTCAAAGCCAAGGCCAAGCAGTACCTTTTCGGTTTCCTCATTCATGTTGGCGGCGCCAAGTAGGTGCAAACGTTCATTTGCTTCGTTCAGATCATCGAGCCATTGCATATATTCGTCACCATCGTGTGTGGTGGTCGTGGTTATCCGGTGTTCAAGGTCGGCTATGTTTCGTTCCAACTCTTTAATTTCCTTGAAAGCGGTGAGTGCTTCATCAAATACCGAGTGTTCACTTTTAGTCTTTAAGTCCTGTGTAAGAAACCCGATGCGGCAATTCCTCGGTAAACTCAACGATCCTTCGGTAGGATTTTGTGCACCGGCTATAATCTTCAGTAAAGTCGACTTTCCGGCACCATTTTTACCCACCAAACCAATTCGGTCTCGTTCATTTATAAGAAAGGTAATATTCTCAAAAAGTACTTCACCGCCGAAGTAAACGGCAATATTATTTAGATTAATCACAGGTCAGAATTCTTAAACAGGCCGCAAAGGTAATTGAAGAACCTCACTGATGATGCTGTATCACATAACGTTTATTATTTAAACATCCAATGATTGAAACCCGGTAAATCTGATTATTGCTTGATCAGGTTGGCGTGGTGAATTTCACCATTGTTCATATATACACTCACGATATAAAGTCCTGCAGGTTCCTGCTGTATGTTAATTTCTTCAAATGCTGTTGTTTGTATCAAGGACGTAGTGCCTAATACATTTTGAATGCGAACCGAAGCAACTTCTGACAGGTTTATACCGGAATATTGAATTTGTACATTACCGCTGGATGGATTGGGGTGCAATTGTATCGAAACCAATTCTTTGTTGCAAGCCTCCGCACGGATGATTGGTGAATATTCGTAGGTCTCATCAAAATCGATTTGTTTGAGTCTGTAGTAGCAGGCAATACGTTGCAGGGGCTTGAATTCGTAGGATACCGGTATGGAGGTAGTGCCTTGACCTTTTCTTTGTCCCAGAGTATTCCAGTTGTTACCATCTACACTTTGTTCAATATTAAATTCTTTGCAGTTTAACTCAGACAGGGTAGTCCATCGAATGAGGTGCTCTTTATTAACACAGTTAACGGAGAAGTCGGCTAATTGCACAGGTAGTGGATTGCCGCCACCTTCCAGATTGCCCAGCGTAAAGTCACTGAATGAGCTGAATGCCGCAGAGGTGATACTTCCTGTACCATTTCCGGTAGCTGTTCCACCAACATTAACCCAAGCCGACGGGCAGGAGGAGCCTGCACTCTTAATCACACGCAAATTATTAAAATCAGTTACGACATCGTTAGAACCATAGTAAAGTTGTACCGTTGCAGAGCTAAGTCCTGCACTGCCACTTGTTCGGTTAATTTTCCAGTAATGAACCGTTGAAATATTAGCTATGCCTGTGGGTATAGGTGTGCATGATAAATCATTAGCATCCTCATTAAATAATTCTGCTAAATAAGTATATGATTCTGCATCGCTATGTGTAGGAGTAACCCTTACCGGCCTGTGGTCACCGCCCTTACCAACAGGTAAAGTTAATGTGCTGGTGCCGGCATTGGTCATCGTTACACTCATTGGCCCATCGATATAGGAAGCAGAACTACCCAGTGCTACTGTTGTAGACTGACTGCTTGCATTTAAGATGTTCGTTGATGAAGTATAAATGATACCATTGGTTAGAGTTAATGTGGTACTCACCTGTATGGGGGTTTGCAAGGTAACATAGCCACCACTGCCATTATTTATAGTCAAACGTTTGAAAATGGGAGGGAAGCTGGCGTCAGCCTGAATGAGCTGATTGATGGAGCCGTCCAGTTGAACCACTCCGGAGCCATTTCCAAATGTTATGGATTTAGTGCTTCCTACTGTTGAAATATTTTTTCGGAAAGAATTGACTGTATTGTTAACAGGAAATAGATCGCCGCCTCCGGTTACGATAAAATTAGCATTGCCATTGAAAACATCTGCAGTTGAACCGGTCATGGTCATATTTCCACTTCCGCTGTTTTTAATGGTAACATCATCATTAAAGGTATTGCCTCCGGTGGATGTGTTGGATGATGCTCCGGTTTTTTCGAGGAAAGTAACCGCGTTAAATGTAACACCTCCCACAAATAATTGAGGTGCTGTATAGGTTACGGTACCATTAAATACTGAATTGTTTTGCAAACGTAATGTAGCCGTTCCGGTAAAAGTCATCGATTGAGCTGTATTTCCGCTTTGTGTAAAATTTCGGAGTTGAATAGTACCACTGCTAACACCACTGCTCCCAGCATTTAGCGTTTTACCGCTGGCCAGCAGTACGGAACCGGTACCTTGTCCGAAACGTATACTTCCCGTGCTGGTATTGTTTATGCTAACGTTACCATTAAACTGCGTACTCGCGGCCGTATCATTGTGAGCCACATATAGGATGCCGCTTGTGGAATTGGTGAATGTTGCATTACCGTTGAATATATCTTTATTGATGTCGGACTGAATGATATTACCCGTGCCGCTTTTAATGATTGCTGTATTCCCGTTAAATGTATTACCTCCATCACAACTGGTGGGGAATGAGCTGGTATAGGTAAACGATGCAGTGTTATTATAGGTAGCACCATTCAGAAAAATCTGAGGAAAGCTGAATGTAACACTCCCATTAAAAACGGTTCCTTTTTCGAGATAGATTGCGGCAAGATTCGTTCCACTGAGTGATTGAGCCGTAGTGCCGTTTTGTATAAAGTTGTATAGTTTCAGACTGCCTGATGTCAGTCCGGTTTCGAATGGCTGAAGGAGTTTGGTGCCGGCCAGACCGGAAGTGCCATTGTTCTCGCCAAATAATACTAAGCCTCCATTAGATATCTTAACATTTACGTGACCATTTAATTGATTACTGTTGCCCGAATGGCAAACACTGATAGTGCCCGTACTCATATTATTAATATTCATAACCCCATTGTAGATCGAAGAATTTGTGAATTCCGTAATCATACTTGCTGTATTCGTAGTCGAATAAGTTACAGTGCCATTGAAGGTGTTGTTGCCGTTTATCCTTAGTACGCCTGTTCCCGACACGCCAATCTCTGTTGTGTTATTGAACGTTGCACCTCCGGAACCGGTTGTCGTAGAGCTTCCGTTTTGTGTTATGGATGCAGTACTATTTATTGTTCCGCCGTTAATCAGAATCGAACCACTGTTTACAACAAGATTACATGTACTCGCTGTGGTAATACTACCCTGAGTATATGTGGCGCCAGATGGTGCGCTCACACTAAGCGTACCATTAGTAAGTGTACCACCATTCAGCGATACATTACCGGTTACCACAAGCGTTAAGCCATTTAAATCAAATGTGCCGGAGTTGATAATCAGGGACTCCAGATCGTCGGTGCCATCATACAGTGGATCGTTAGATGTACTGTTTATAACCACACCATCACCGAGTGAGGGAACCCCGATGGGAGTCCAGTTGTCGCTGTCATTCCAGTCCGATGAGGATGAGCCATCCCAGGTATAGGTGGTTTGAGCCATACTGACTGTTGCCGAAAGCAGGATAAACAATAACGTGAGGCGAAGTATAATGCTGAGCGGCTTCACCGGATATTGTTTCAAAATAGTATGTGTGGTATACATATCGAGTTTAGTTTAGGGTTACAAAAAGTGTTTGCAGACCGTCTTAACGCAGGCAATCTGAAATGGTTACAATGTATACTGTATGGGAACAATGTCGATAAATCGGAAAATACCATTACCGGACAAGTATATAAATCTTGCGGAGAGAGAGGGATTCGAACCCTCGATACCACTTTCGTAGTATACACACTTTCCAGGCGTGCTCCTTAAACCACTCGGACATCTCTCCCCGTTCCTTGTTAAAAGGTGTGCAAATTTGATTAAAATATTTTAATGATACGCCTTACCCAGAAATACTAAATAATCATCAGGCAATCTCGCTGCATTATCTTCGTTAATTTCGCCATCCTGATAACTATTCCGTTCATTTAATGTCCTTTGTTTATCCAGCATTCCTGTGGGCTTTGGGAGCCTTATCCATTCCGGTAATTGTGCATCTGTTTAGTTTCAGACGCTATAAAATCATTTATTTCCCCAACGTATCGTTCCTGCAGGAAGTAAAAAAGGAAAGCGACTCCCGAACACGAATCAAACACTGGCTCGTTTTGGCCTCCCGTCTGCTGGCTCTGGCCTTTATCATTTTTGCTTTTGCCCAGCCTGTACTTAACAACAAAAATCCCGAACACAAAAAAGGGAAGAAAGCCGTTAGCATCTACATAGACAATTCTTTTAGTATGCAGTCCCTCCAAAATGATGTTTCGGTCCTTGAAACTGCCAAGGCCAAGGCAAGAGAAATCATAAGTGCATACGCTCCAGACGATGATTTTCAGATTATGACCAATACCCTCGAGGGTATACAACAGCGCTTCGTTAACCGCGAACAGGCCAACCAGATTATCGATGAAATAAAACCAACACCCGACTGGCGAAAGCTCAGCGAGTTGATATCCCTGCAGAATCAGTTCCTCTCACAAGCCGAAGCACCCCGTCGCTTTGGATATATCTTGTCCGACTTTCAGAGGTCCTTTGCTGATTTTGAAGTGGTTCGAAAAGACACCACGATCCGCCGCGAGTTAATCCGTTTGCAGGGTAATTATGAGAATAACGTCAGTATCGACACTTGTTGGATCGATAAGCCGATCCTGCTGAAAGGAGAACCTGTAAATGTATATGTAAAAGTGAGCAATCACGGCACAGAGACGGTAACCGACGGACGACTAAGCGCCGAACAGCAGGGGCAGGTAAAAGCTTTGGCCAATTATACCATTCCCGCAGGCACCTCGGTAATCGATACGCTAACCCTCTCAAATCACACACCGGGTTGGAATGCATATACCCTAAGAATACAGGATTACCCGATTGCCTTTGATGATACCTATTATATCACCTTCGAAACGGTAGATAAAATACCGGTACTGCTAATCAATGATGCGCAGTCTAATGCTTATCTCACGGCGCTGTTCAGTCAGTCACAGCGTTTCAATCTTACACAGTCACCATTAACGGCCATCAAATACGATATGTTGGAGCATTACCGACTGATTGTGTTGAATGAACCCGGTACGATATCCGGAGGTTTAACCGAGTCGCTCATTAAAGCGGTAAATGCAGGAGCTAATATACTTGTGGTCCCCGGTTCCCGATCTGATAAATCGGTTTATAATAACCTGCTTAGTACATTGATGAAGATACAGCTTGCCGACTGGAAACAGACGGAGTGGCAGACAGATGCATTTAATTTACAACATCCGTTATTCAGTGATTTATTCCTGAGTAAACCCCGCACAATGTCATTGCCTAAAGGCACAGGCTACTATCCCGTGCTGATAAGCACAGGATCACAGGCACAGTCTATTTTTAATGCCACTGCCGGACAAGCAATGTGTCTCTCCGCTAACTATGGTAAGGGGCAGGTTTTTTTTACAGCATTCCCCTTCAACAAGGAGCTCAATGATTTTGCAGTGAATGCACTCTTTGCACCAATATTATTTAAGATGTGCATGCCACATACCTTCTCCGAACGTTTAGCTTATCTATTGGGAAGTAGTGATATTATTGTTGTGCCCGCGGTAACCACATCACGCGAACAACTGCTTAAACTTAAAAACGATAAGGAAGAGCTATTACCTCAGCAACGCGTATCAGGTCAACAAACTCAGATAATGACAACGGCACTGAACAACACCGGTATCTATTCAGTAACGGATGGTAGCAATGATTCCGCACTCAAAAAAATTGCTCTGAACTACAACCGAAGCGAGTCTGATATTGCATGCCACACCGAGGATGAACTTGAGTCGTTTGCCACAGCATCAGGTATCAGGTGGTTTTCGGTTTCCGAAAAAACGAACCTTGCACAGTTCATCAGTGAACGCGCAGATGGCATACCCCTGTGGAAATATTGCATTACTTTTGCTTTAGCTTTTTTAATCATTGAAATATTATTGCTCAAATTTTTCAGATAAATGAATTGCTGCATTAAAAAAGTTACCATTGTAAAT
>BJGO01000026.1 GCA_014190535.1 Bacteroidota bacterium
GGTTGTCAGTTTTATATCGTACAGGGTAAAAAATTAACGGATGCAGAAATCGACGGTTTTGAGTCTAAACTAAAAATTAAGTTTACTCCCGCTCAGCGTGAGGCCTATAGGCAACTTGGCGGCACCCCTCATCTGGATATGAACTATACCGTTTATGGAGAGGTGATTGACGGACTCCATGTGATTGACTCCATTGCTTCAGTGAAAACCGGAGCTAACGATCGTCCCGTTGAAGATGTTGCAATCGAATCAATGACCGAACTCAAGGCATTGTCTCTTAAAGCATTTAATAAAAAATATCCGGCCGCGAAAAAATAACTAGTCGAATTGTATCAGCAACTCGCCTTTTTCAACCTTTGTGCCTGCTGATACTTTTATAGCTTTTACCGTTCCGTTTCCGGAAGCTTTAATCAGGTTTTCCATTTTCATGGCCTCGAGCACTAGTAAGCCATCCCCTTTATTCACCATATCACCGACCTGAACTAATAGTTTTACCACCAACCCGGGCATAGGAGATTTTAAATCATTTATCTTACCGGCTGCTGCTGTATTCATTCCCAACTGTTTGAGCAATTCATCAAAACGATCGCTTAACTGTACTGTATATTGCTGATTATTTATTTTAACCACAACCTGCTTCTCTATTCGCAAAACGGATACGATCTCTGCCGTAAAGCATTCGTGGTTATGTATCATATGGAATCGTTTATCATCTAATCGCCTGATATCCCAATCCTGAGTTAATCCGTTTACCAGCCAGTTTGAATCTTTTTTTTCGAGCAAGATTTCATTATTGTGTATTCGGGCTTTGTATTGCATGGCTCAAATATAAGTTCATAATTTTTTGAGGCTTTGGAATATTTCATGAAAATAAACGTTCATTTTTACACCCAAACTAAAAAATATGCGAAGTCATTTACTTTCACAACTTATTGTTCTGCTCACTATGATTACACTCACCGTTGGTTGCCGTCTCTTCAAACACAAACATTATGATTACAGTGAATATGACTATATGAGCGACTCCACCTATGCTAATATCGAGCCCGGAGATGACGTATGGTCCAATGCAATCAGCGATCTGTACTATACACAACCGAGCCAGTCGGCCTATGAAGTAGTTGCCGATTTGGTCAATACCAAACTGGATGTGCGATTTGACTGGAGTAAACAACGCCTGCTCGGAAAAGCTTGGATAACCTTCAAGCCCAGATTCTTTCCTCTGGATAGCATTACCCTTGATGCCAAGGGGATGTTCATTCATAAGCTCGAACTGGTTCAGGCGGCACAGCTTGTTCCTCTGAATTATTCTTATGCCGACTCCCTGCAATTGCATATCCGATTAAATAAACAATATGCCGCCGGTGAATCATTTACCCTGTATATTGAATACACAGCCCGCCCTGAGGAACAGAAGGAGTCCGGAGGCAGTGCGGCCATTACCAGCGATAAAGGACTTTACTTCATCAACCCGAATAATGAGTTAACCAATAAGCCCCGCCAAATATGGACTCAGGGCGAAACAGAGAGCAACAGCGTCTGGTTCCCCACCATCGATAAACCAAACATGAAAACCACACTTGAGTTAAGCATTACGGTAGATTCTACACTCCGCACGCTATCGAACGGTATCCTCAAATCCTCCACCGTGCAACCTGACGGAAGCAGAACAGATACATGGGTGCTGGACAAACCCTTTGCTCCCTATCTGGTGATGATGGCCATTGGTAATTTCAGCATTACCAAGGATACATGGAAAAACATTGAAGTAAATTATTACACCGACCCGGAGTATGCCCCACACGCACGTAAGATATTCGGCAACACCCCTGAAATGCTCCGATTCTTTTCTGAGAAATTTGGCTATACCTATCCGTGGCCTAAATACAGCCAGGTTGTTGTTCACGACTTTGTTAGTGGTGCTATGGAAAATGTAACCGCAACAGTGCACTACGAAGGTCTGCATCAGACCTCAAGAGAATTGATTGACGAAAACCACGAGGACATAATCGCTCACGAGCTTTCGCATCACTGGTTCGGTGATTTGGTTACCTGTAAATCTTGGGGACAAATACCATTAAATGAATCTTTTGCCACGTACGCTGAGGCCTTATGGATAAAGCACAAATATGGCACATACGAAGCGGACCGTCATGCCGAAGCAGATTTAACAGCCTATTTATCAGAATCATCGGTAAAGCAAATGCCTTTAATCCGTTACCGTTATTGGGACAAAGAAGATATGTTCGATGCACACAGCTATCAGAAGGGCGGCTATGTATTACGCATGTTACACCATCTGGTTGGTGATGAGGCGTTCACGCAATCCTTGCGAACCTATCTTCGCACTAATGAATATCAGTCTGTTGAAATTGATCAGCTACGTATAGCTTTTGAAAAAACTACAGGCAGAGATTTAAAATGGTTTTTTGATCAATGGTTTCACCGCCCCGGTCATCCGATCCTCACGGTATCACAATATTTTGATGCATCAACAAAAATGCTTGCCGTATCGCTAAATCAGACCTCATCCTATAGCCAGGTGTCCGATGATCCGATGCACCTTGAGCCGTATCGTCTACCTCTGGAGATTGATGTTTATACGGCAGAAGGCAAAACCAAGCACACTGTTTTGTTTGAGAATACAGACACGACTTATTATTATAACACAAGCAGTACGCCACTGCTGGTAAATGTCGATGCCGGCAGAACAACACTTTGCACAATGAGTACCGATAAAACTAAAAGTCAGTTTGTGTATCAGTTTTATAATGCCCCTTTATACAAGGATAAAATAGAAGCACTGCAAGAATGTGCGGCATACCAATACGAAGATTCCAGCTGTGCCAAGGTGCTTATGAACGGATTAAGCAGCACATACTGGTCTATACGCTCAGAGGCCCTTGATCGTATAGATATCAACGATCAGAATAAACAGATGCTATTGCCTCTTTTGCAAAAGATGGCATCCTCCGACTCTTCCTCTACAAATCGAGCAACAGCCATGTATAAGTTAGCATCATTTGAAAAGAAGGATGTACTGCCCGTGTTTATCCATGCTTTAAATCACGATAGTTCTTATTTGGTGCTTGCAGAAGCACTCAGCGCCATAAATCAGTTTGATAACGAACTGGCTTTAAAAGAAGCATCAAAATTGTTTGATGAGGATAATGGCTTTATTTATAATTCGATTTTTTCAATTTATTCCGGCTCATCCGACACAGGCATACAAAAACTCTTTGCCGAAAAAATGATGGCCTGCAAAGACGAATTCAAATATGGCGCACTTATGCTTTATGGTCGATACCTAAACAATCTTGCTCTTCCACTAAACAGACAATGGCTCAATCCGTTGTACCAGACTGCGGAAACCAATAATAATTGGATGTTGCGCTATGCGGCAATTTCTACGTTGATTTCGTTGCGAGCTGAATGGGAAACGGTTATCAGCTTATCCACTGAAGAACTGAATAACAATAAAAAATCGGATACCGAAAAAGCTGAAATACAAAAGGCAATTCTTTTGTTTCAGACAGAAATTGATAAAATGAACAATATGTTCATTGAACTGCAGTCGAAAGAAACGAATGAACTACTGAAAAACTTTTACGGCTATTAAGTATGGCAATTATTAAAACGATAAATGGTTTCACCCCACAATTCGGCAGGAATCATTTTATAGCTGATCAGGCTGTTGTGGTTGGTGATGTGATTATGGGCGACGATTGTACCGTATGGTTTCATGCGGTTGTTCGGGGTGATGTAAACAGCATTCGGATTGGCCATAGGGTCAATATTCAGGATGGCGCGGTTATTCATTGCACCTATAAGACAGCGGCAACACAAATAGGAAATAATGTTTCCATAGGCCATCGGGCCATTGTTCACGGATGCACCATTGAAGATAATGTACTGATTGGCATGGGCGCAATTGTTATGGATCATGCCCTTATTAAGAAAAATGCTTTGATAGCCGCAGGAGCAGTGGTTTTGGAAAACACCATTGTTGAATCCGGCTGCATTTATGCCGGAGTGCCTGCTCGAAAAGTGAAAGAGGTAAGCCCTGAGGTATTTGCGCATAACAATGAGCGCATAGCCAATAACTACCTGATGTATGCCTCCTGGTTCAGGACCACCACCTGAAGCAACTAAGGCACAACCTGATTGGTAAAACAGTCTATTTTTTTTCGATACGCTTCAGCGATAAATCCAAATCAAGATCCCAGTTAGCACGCACCGTTATTTCTTTAGCGTATTGCAATATGGTCTCAGGTTGTCTTTTGTTGTAATAATCTCCGGTATCGTATTGCCCGTTCTTATTTGTATCCACTACAACCCTTGCACGGTATACACCGGGAGCTAAATGCCGAATGGTAAATGTTTTATCTGCATCGAACCTGCTATCGAAAACAAGCTCCTGCTCCGCATTGCGTAATTCCATCAGATAGCTCTGATTCGTTTCGGTGCCGGATACGGTAAAGTTTATATTACCTGTTGCGGTTTCGTCGGTATAATAAAAGTCAAGATAAATGCTGTCGTTCCACTGGCCATTTTTGTAGCGCCAGCTCGAACGAGGAATGCTAAGAGCGTATTGCTGATCGGGAAGCAGGGATGCCGACAAGTAGAGGTATTGCTCATGGGTACGCTTATGATAATTAATGCTTAGTTGTGCCGGTATGGTTTTACCCTCCGGTGTCTTTAGCGATAAAGCAGTTTGGTATAAAGAATCGACCAGTTCCTGTGGTATCAGACTCAACTCCATTCCGTAAAACAGAATCAATTTCTTTTTATCATTACTTAAATTGTTGCGTGATGGTTTGCTGTTATAAGTCGAAAGGGTATCCTTGTTCGTTGACCGTATTCCTGAGGACTTAAATAACACGGTGGCCGTGTCTCTGAAACCGGCATCAAAAACAATAAAACGCAAACTGTCTTTTATCATAGGGCTCACCAGCATCGTGCACGTATCGTGGGTTTCGTTGTATATAATATTCCAGGGCTTCTGATCGGTATGCACTAATTGTATTTGCAAATCAGCAACCGGATTGGCAAATGCAAGCATTATGCGGCCCAAGCCCATTTGACGCGAACTTAACAGTGTATTTACTTTTCGTTTGGGTTTAAACAAATGCAAAGACACAACAGTAGTGGTATCCCTAACCGGCAACAGGGAGTCGGTAAAAGCTATTGGTTCTTCATCATCATATTTCAGATTCTGGTTATTATCCTCAAATGCTACGACCTTATATACGTGTTCCTTGATATTCCGGATTTCAAACTGTCCATCCTTTGTGCATCGGGCAAAATAGTCCGGTCGCTGTTTATAAATAACCGAATCATCCGTAGCGCGGTATAGGGCCACCACAGCGCCACTTACCGGTGTATTGTCTGTAGCCCTCGTTACGAATCCTCTAATAAAAAGAGAGTCAATATATAACCCGGTAGAAAAAACATAACTGTAATTAAGGAGAATATTTCCCTCATTCAAATCCCTGATCGAATTGCCGAAAAACACAGCGTACGTTGTGTTCGGGCTAAGCGTATCATTAAAATGAATGCTGACCTGTTTGTTGCGAACCTTATATTCCGGTTTTGATGGCGGCACAGGGGATATATATATTTGGGTTGTTGCATCCTGTAAGGTCACATATTCATCGAAGGTGATATGAATATCGGATGAGTTAAACTGTGTTGATCCATTGAGAGGCAGGGCTTTAAGAACGGATGGCGGCTGTATATCTTTTTCACCGCCGGTTGGCGCAACCTGATTCGCGCATCCATAAAGTACGGCCATTAAAACAGTTATTGCCAGAACGCTGAAGTTGGTCAGGCCTGTTGATGATGGTTGGGTAAAGGTCATTTTTGTTTACAGCATGTTCAATCGCTGCAATAGTTCTTTCTTGTATGACTTACTGATTGGTATGAGCTTATTTTCCACGAGAATAATATCTTCAGATATTTTCTTGATACAGCCCAAACGAACAAAATAGGAACGATGCACACGCACAAACTCACTCTGAGGGAGTTTTTCTTCAATATTTTTCATCGTGCTCAGCACTACAAGCTTTCGTTGAGCCGTGATGATATTGATATAGTCGCCAAGAGCCTCTATCCATAAGATTTCTTTAAAGGGCAGATTGATGAGTTCGCTGTCCACTTTAATAAATACAGAATCTCCGGTTACCTTATCCAGCGGTGCCGGTTTAAGGCGGGCCTTAGCTTTTTGATACGCTTTAACAAAACGGGCATAGTCAACCGGTTTTACCAGGTAGTCAATCACTTCGTGTTCAAACGCTTCAACAGCATATTTTTCTTTAGAGCTAATGAGCACAATAAGTGGCTTCTCGTCGAGGGACTTTAATAAATCAAGCCCGGTCATCTTTGGCATTTCAACATCCAGAAAAATCAAATCAACCTGATTTTTACTCAAAAAGTTATTGGCTTCAATGGCTGAAGGGAATGTACCCATGATCTCCAAACCATCGGTGTCCGAAGCATACTCCTGAATCAGAGCAAGCGATATTTTGTCGTCATCTACAATGATGCATCTCATACTGAAAAATCATTATGCCATAAAAGTACAGAATAATAATTATCAGCAGAAAAAACGGATTATTTGTGCTTTAATGCAATACGTTTGGTAAGAATACCCAGCGATCGTGTGCTGTTCTCAGGCTTAAACGCTTCGGTTTTAGATTTCTTGTTTACAGATAAGATGTTTAAGTAGTTCAACAACTCTTTTATCAGTTCTGATTTGGCAAATAAATTGGCGGCACCGTGAGTTATGGCCAAGCGGATAAAGTCCGCATTGATCGAATCAGAGTATCCGATCATTTTGGTGTTGCGCAGTTTAGATTTAGTTTGTAAAAACTTGATGGATTGCATCTGAGATGGCTGATCCATTTCAAAATCGGTGATGATGATATCCGGTATCTGATTTCGTTTGATCCACTTGTATGCTTCATATAATGTATCAAAACACTCAATCCGGTGGGAGCCAATCAGCACCTCTTTTATTTTCTCCTGCACTACCAGGTCCGTATCAATATATAAAATCAGCATCGCTACTCTTGGGTTTATTTGTAATAAAAAATTAACAGCACGTTTTGTTTTGCTTGTGCAAATTAAATTTTCAGCAAACCGGAGTATTTTTTTTTCGTCGAATCAGGCAATTTAAACGACAAGTGAATAGATTGCTCTGTCATGATCGAACACATTGGCACTTATTAATATTAATAATGTCTTATATGTGACAATTAATACATTATAATTTTTGCGAATAAGTTTCGAGCGCCTTGGTTAATTCGCAATATGCCTTTTGATATATGTTATTAAACTGATTATATAATTCCGGCATGGTGTTTAACTGGTGCAATTGCTCGGCATTATGTTCGATTTCATAAATAAGTTTATCCATAGACGGATTGCCAAGCAAATGGATGTTGGGCTTTACTTTATGGGCAAGTGCACGTACTTCCTCCCAGTTCGATGCTTCGATTGCTTTTTGTATTCCATCAACAGCAATAGGGGTCTGCTCGTGAAGCAATTGCAACATCTTAACAAGAAAATCGTGTTTGCCTCGAGCATAATCCATGAGATAAGCGATAGATATGTAACTGAAGGATACAGCATCATGATTTTTAATATGTTGAATTGGCTCTTGAGACAATGAATCCTGGTTTTTTTGGCTCACTGAAAATAAACGCTTTTTGTTGATTTCTATGGTATTCTTGCTGATTATTTTATTCAACTCGGCCGGTATGAACGGTTTAGTGATATGATCATTCATGCCGGCTTCAAAGCATTTTTGTATGTTTTGCTTTACGGCATCGGCCGTCATGGCTATTATCGGAATGTTACGAACTCTGTCGTGTGCCGATGTTCGAATCAATGTTGTAGCCTCTAATCCACCAAGCACGGGCATTTGTACATCCATGATCACCAAATCAAAAATCTCCCCATCGAGCTTATCAAGCACTTGTTGTCCATTTTCAACGATCGTTAACTCCGCACCCCAGGCCCGTATCAGGTCTTTAGCCAAAAGTTGGTTAACCATATTGTCCTCTGCAAGCAGTATTCTAGTTCCTGTCAGATCGGCTAAGTTGCTCTCCTGTGTTGATACGATCTGATCTGCTTGAGCAATGTCGAAGTCCAGCTGAATATTGAATTCGCAACCTTCGCCTAAGGCACTCTTTACTTTAATCAATCCGCCAGATGCCTCAACAAGTTTTTTTACGATAAACAATCCGAGACCGGTACCCCCGTATTTTCTGGATATATCTGAACCACCCTGTTTAAAACTTTCAAACACCGTACAGAGTTTTTCTTTGGCTATACCAATGCCCGTGTCCCTGACAATAAACGAGACGGATACGCCTTTATTCAACTGTTTTAAGAGTTGTATCCTTAGTGCTACGGATCCACTTTCCGTAAACTTTATTGCATTGCCAATCAGGTTAACCAAAATCTGATTCAGACGAACCGGATCGCCCATGAGCCAGTCCGGCACTTCGTTGCTACAATCCACTGAGAACTGTATATGCTTCTCACCGGCTCTGATACCGTAAGTATTATGAATATTATCGAGCAGAGAACGGAGACTAAATGGAATATACTCCAACTCCATACGGCCTGCTACAATTTTAGAATAGTCGAGCAAATCATTAATGATAACCAATAGATGCTCGCCGGATTGTTTTACTGCGGAAACGTATTGTTTTTGAACCGGATTCAATTGTGAATTTTCCAGCAAGCCGGTTAACCCTATAATCCCATTCATGGGCGTTCGGATTTCATGACTGATGATAGACAAATAGTCAGATTTAGCATTATCGGCCTGTTCCGCTCTATTTTTTTCTTCAATCAATCGTTTTTCGAGCGTAATCCGATGTTGCACATTCACGAGCATCTGAGAAAAAACCTTAAGTAAGGTCTCTTCTTTATCTGTATATATATGATGTTCACGAACCGAGTCAAAACCTATAAAACCAATACACTTTTTACCATCCATCATTGGAATGGCAATCAGGCTTTTGATAGCCTGCGGTTCAAGTAACTGCCGAATAGGATTATCTATGGCTAACGCATAAACATCGGGGATATACATGGTAGCCCCATTGCTGTGTTTCTCAATCCAGTCAGGTATAACTTCAATAGGCACCTGTTGTAATTCGGTAATTTGTGGTTCTGTGCCTTCGCTACACCATTCGTGTGTATTACTGCAGGTCATCTGCTCCCAGTTATAGGCAAATATGTATGAACGATCGGCAGAGACAAACTGCCCCAGTTCTTTTAATGAACGGATTATGGCTTGTTCAATGTCATCCAAAGGCATATTAATATATTCCGATGACAGGTTTAATATAATCTTCTGAAGCTCCGCCTGTTTTGCCAATTTCAATTCAGCAAGTTTGCGCTCCGTGATATCTCTCGATGAGGATTGATAGCCGGTTATCGCTCCTTGTTCATTCAGGATGGGCTTAAATACGGTGTGCACCCATATCTCTTTGCCATTTTTCTTTATAAATCGAAATTCGGTAAAGGTTGGTTTTTGGTCTAGCTGCAGACAGTACAAAGGGCAAGTTAACAGCACGTGGTCCTTGTCTTGTGGGGCAACAAGTTTTATAAATTCGGTTTCTATTAATTCATCTGTATGATATCCGGTAAGTTGTAATCCTGATTTTGAAATGTACTCGAATCGGCCGCTCCTGGATAATTTGCAAATCATATCCGCAGAGTTCTCCGATATCAACCTGAAGTGGGCCAGATTTTCTGTAAGGTTATTCGCAAGCAATACCCTTTCAGTAACATCAGATGCAATACCCCTAATAACAATCTTGTTCTGATGCTCTCGCTTAGCCGTATTTGAAAATTCAAATTGTTTTATGGCGCCGGATTTACTAATCAATTTGATGAATCCGCGGCACTCGCCTTTTTCGGTTAATTCGTCGAGATATTGGTAATAGGCTTTTCTGCTGTCAGCATCCATATAATCCGTAATTGATGAGCCCAGAAGCTCATCAGATTGATAACCCAGAATTTCGCCAAAGGCAAGATTGGCCATTTCGATACGACCATTTATATCATGAGTAAATACCAGATCTTTAGCATGTTCAATAATATCGCGGTAGCGTTCCTCATTCTCCGATATGGCCATTTGCTGTTTTTTATCCTTATCGATATCGATGAGTCGAACCACTATAAATAAATTCCCCTGAAACGACAATCGACTTATCGCCGCATTCGCCCAAAAAGGTGTACCGGTTAACTTAAACAATAAAACATCCTCAATCAACATATCCTGATCGGAATTTTTACCTGATAATGCCAGTAAATCCTTTATGAGCAGGGTGTTACGGAATAAAGCCTCAAGCGACTTAAATAATAATCGCTCCCTGTGATAGCACTCAAACAATTCAAGTGAACGTTTATTACAATTCACGATTTCGTTTTTTGATGTGTCGATAAAAAGCAAGGCATCCGGCGCATCATCGAATAGGGATGCCATAATATCTGTCTTTGTCTGTTGTTGATGTTTAATCCGGTAGAATTGATAAAACACACCAAGGATTATGGATTGCATGGTGAGCAATTTGATCTGATCGATTAATGCATCCTCATAGGCATGTGTGTTAAAATTCAGGTAGAGGTACCCAACGAAAACCACGGCATGATAAATCAGATAATGATTGTAATATATGAAAGCGGTTCCCGTGATCGAAATCAGTAACAGAAGTGTGATATTGATTTCAATACCTATTACGGATTGCTTATAAAGACTAAATAGCACAGCCGCATATGCAATAATCTGAAATAACAGATACCCATTTTTTTTGACCACTTTTGAATATATAGATGACAGGTAAAATGCCAAACAGGATATGGCCATGGCAAAGTCCATTACTATAAACTCCTGATTTAAATGATTTTGGTGAATACCCAAGAAATACATCAACGGATAAATCATAAAACCTATAAGGGATAGGGTACGATGTAACTCTATATATTTCTTTTCAGAATCTTCGGTATCGTTAACAGAAAATAATCTGTATGTATTCAGAACGGACATTAGCTTTTATTATGACCCAATGTTATTCGTTATTAAACCGCTATTGTTTCAATGCTACGCCAGAAATTACCATCAAAATTCGCTATTTGAATCGGGGAACTATTTGAGAATGCATGCGTAGATTGGCTAAATTGTTTGGATAGATGAAACCACGGGTTACACTTAAAACACAGGCACGAACACAAAACCGATTAAAAACAACCTTAACATATTCGGCATTAGGCGTGTTTGCCGGCAGTTTAGCATGTGCCGTTATCATAATGCTTTCGGACCAACTTAAAAGCACGCAGTCTTTAGCTAAATCCGAATCGGTTGAACTAAGGGATAGTAAATCTATATGTGCTGGAGACACCATCATGCTTAATGCAGTAGGAGGCGACCTGTATGTTTGGTCGCCCGAAAGAGATCTTAAAAATGCACATTCCGGCAACCCGATTGCCAAACCAAAGAAAACAACAATCTATACGGCTTCCATTTACAAAAAGCTCGAAAGCATCTTTAGTGAGATTGGCAGATACCAAATAACTGCCGAGTTATTGAACAGTAAGGAGCGTATTCTTTATCGCAAAGAGATTCCGGTGGACCCCAAACGTGATTATGTATTTTCATTTAATGCGCGAACACTTTCTGCATTGGACAAGGGGATGTTGGAAATCATTATTAATCGGAAACTGGCCGGAAAATTTTTTATCAGTAGCCGCTACCCCAAAACCTTTGAATACTTATGGACAAACACACAAAGCCATACCGCAACAATAACACTCTTGCTCACACACTATGATGGTGATGGCGATATTATAGAAATTCCAGAGATGAATATCAGGACTCTGGAGAAGCAATCGCTCACTACCACGGTTCAGGTAAAGGAGGATTGTCCTTAACCGGGCAGTTAAACATTTACTATTAAATAATGTATCCATGTCAATTAAAAACCCTTTACTGGCGGAAATTTTATGACAATATTGCCGTTTTAATTTTTGGCACATAATTTTGTATATCAATCTAAAAAAGATCAAACTATGTTCTATCTGATTCTCTTTTTCTTCCTTGGTTTGGGTATGCTGGTTCAGTGGCGTCTGAAAAGCAAAATAACCGAATACAGCAAAATGCCCCTGCGTAACGGAATGACCGGCCGTGATGTGGCTGAAAAAATGCTAAACGACAACGGCATTTATGATGTAAAAGTAATTTCTGTGCCCGGCTTTTTAAGCGATCACTACAATCCCTTGAATAAAACAGTAAATCTGAGTCCGGATATATACAACGGAAACAGCGTAGCCGCCGCCGCCATTGCCGCACACGAGTGTGGTCACGCAATCCAGCACGCTACAGCCTATTCATGGTTAACCCTTCGCAGTAAAATGGTTCCTGTTGTTCAGTTTTCCTCAAGCATTGTGCAGTGGGTATTGCTTGGCGGAGTGCTTCTGGTTAATTCGTTCCCACAATTACTATTAGGTGGTATCCTCTTATTTGCCTTAACAACATTATTCTCTTTTATTACACTGCCCGTTGAATTTGACGCAAGCAACCGTGCTCTTGCCTGGCTTGATAAAACAGGAACACTTAGCAGTTCTGTTGATCATGAAAAAGCTAAAGATGGTTTGTGGTGGGCTGCAATGACATATGTGGTTGCCGCATTAGCCTCATTAGCTACCCTGCTGTACTATATCATGATTTTTATGGGCCGAAGGAACTAAACAATAATTCATCTCTACATTGAAGCCGCAGTTTTTGACTGCGGCTTTTTTATTCCTCATTTTTATTTAAGCCTATTTTGTAACATATAAATCTGTTTATAGTAATAACGATAAATAAAAAAACGCATCAGCACCTTATGTTTGGCTTTTTAGGTAAAGCAGGTTATCCGCAAATGGGCAATCCGAATGAGCACAAACCGGCAATAAAGGCCGAAGACCGCCATATGACTAAAATATTTATTGTTGAAGACAATGAGGTATATGCCACCTTGTTACAACATACCCTGGAGTCGGAAGACAAATACGACATTCACCTGATCAAATCTGCCGATGAATTATTCAAGAAAATACATTTAAATCCTGATATCGTTACAATCGACTATAATTTACCCGATCGGAATGGACTTGATGTGCTGAAAGAGGTTAAAAATTACAATAAAGATATACAGGCAATTATTCTATCAGGCCAGGAGCGCGTGGATGTGGTGGTTGAATGTTATAATCATGGCGCCAGCAGTTACATCATAAAAAATGATAATACAATAGTTGAACTAACCAAAACGGTTGAGAACCTGAGTAAGAATGTTAATCTTCGTAAAGAAGTTGATTATCTCAGAGAGCAAATCATTGACCGAAATAAATACAATAAAATTATCGGCGACAGCCCTGCTGTTTTAAAGGTATTGCGACTAATTCAAAAAGTAGAAAAAACCAATATGCTCGCGCTCATTACCGGTGAAAGTGGAACAGGAAAAGAACTGGCCGCGGCCTCTATACATTACAACTCGCCAAGAGCAAAAATGGCTTATGTATTGGTAAATATGGCCGCCATACCCGAAGACCTTATTGAAAGCGAATTGTTTGGTCATGAAAAGGGAGCTTTTACAGGAGCCGACTCTAAACGAATCGGAAAATTTGAAGAAGCCAATGGCGGAACTATATTTCTTGATGAGATCGGAGAAATGAATATGCATCTGCAGACCAAATTATTGCGCGTACTGCAGGAAAATAAAATAATGCGACTCGGTTCTAATAAAGAGATTCAGCTTGATGTTCGTGTTATTGCCGCAACAAATAAGAATCTTGCACAACGGGTTAAAGATGGAAAGATGCGTGAAGATTTGTACTACAGACTTCAAGGCTTTCTCATTCATCTGCCTCCATTGCGCGAGCGCGAAAATGATACCATTATGTTGGCAAAACATTTTCTTAAAGAATTCTGTGATAGAAATAAGTTGCCACAAAAAACCTTTAGCCCTCAGGCTATTCAAAAAATTACGACACATACCTGGCCCGGTAACATACGCGAATTAAAAGCGCTCGTGGAGCGCACTGTACTTATTTGTGACGACGATATCATCACTCCGGATGACATGATCTTTTCGGCCTTAATTTAACCCTTACATTAAATGCTTTAGTTTACATATTGTTGAGGTGTTGATATGCGTTATTCTATTACATTTGCAATAAGATAATCGCACCTATGCAACAACACATCGAAGCCCTGATTTTTGCGTCTGATAGCCCATTGACCATTGAAGAAATTCAAGTATGTATCAAAAAATTGTTGGGCACTGAACTCTCCTCAGTACAAATACAAACCGATATTGACGCCTTGGTAGCCAAGTATGAAGACGAACAGTTTTCATTCCATATCATTCCTATAGCCGGTGGTTATCAGTTCTTCACTAAAAATAGTTACGAACCCACTATCGCTGAATTTGTTAAACAAAAATTAAATAAAAAACTCAGTACCGGTCAGTTGGAGTGTCTTTCCATTATTGCATACAAGCACCCTGTTTCAAAGAGTGACATAGAACAAATACGCGGCGTAAATTGTGATTATGCGATTCAAAAATTATTGGAAAAAGACCTGATTATCATCAGTGGCAGAAGTGAGAGTGCAGGAAAAGCCATTTTGTACTCGGTGAGCCCCTACTTCCTGAATTACTTTGGAATAAACAGCACAGCCGACTTGCCTAAGCTGAAAGAAATTGAGGTGATAGAAGAAAATAGCATTGGCATACCGAACGAAGTATTATAACCACTTAATTTTTTATTATCCCTCGCCGGTCGTTTTTTGAAAAAATCAAATAAGTCATAACTAAATTAAAAAAATGTTCTATGCATAAGCGATTAATAAAAGGCGAACAAAAAATTTTTGGCGTTTGTAGCGGAATCGGCAACTATTTGGATATAGACCCAACCATAATACGTGTCTTATTTGCCGTTGCCGCTGTATGTTTCGGAACCGGCATTCTCCTATATCTGATACTGGCTGTAGTAATGCCGAGCCGATAAGTGCATCTTATTCGAATACTACTAAAGCACATTCATCAACTGCTCCTTGATTTTTTCCAACTCGTCTTTCATTCGTACTACGTATTGTTGGATGCCGGCGTGATTGGCTTTTGATCCCAGAGTATTTATCTCTCGGCCCATTTCCTGGGCAATGAAATTCAGTTTACGACCGGTGTTACTCTCCTTGCGCATCGTTTCTATGAAGTAAGCGCAATGGTTACGCAGCCTGTGTTTTTCTTCGCTGATATCCATGCGTTCCATATAAAATATAAGTTCCTGCTCCATCCGGTTTTGATCTATTTTTTCCTGTGGCACCTGTTCATTTAATAACTGTACAAGCCGTTCGCGAATTTGTATCAGGCGCTCCGAATCTCTTACCTCAATCTCAGATAAGGAATTTAATATAGACTGAATCATCCGATCAAGTTCGGCCTCTAATGATTTCCCCTCCTGTGCTCTGAACTGATCGAGCTGAGTAAGCGCTGAACTCACTGCCCGTTCGGTAAGTTGCCAAATAGCTTCAATGTCGTTATTCTGTGCCGGAGTTAACACATCAGGCATTTTCATAGCGGTTGGTATTAAATCGTTATCCGATTGATTTAACTCTGTTGCAACCGATTTAAGTTGCTGAATATATGCTTTGAGTAATGCCGTATTGATTTGATAAGCTGAGGTGCCTGTGGTGTAATCCAATGAAATAAAAACGTCTGTTTTGCCACGCTGAATTTTTTCGTTCAGCATAGCACGGATGACATGTTCTTTCTCACGCAATTGTTGCGATAATCGGATATTAAGATCAAAATATTTAGAGTTCAGCGAACGAAGCTCCACCTTAACCTGAAGAAAGTCGTTGTTGTATTCGGCCTTACCGAAGCCGGTCATTGATTTAAGCATAGTCAATATTACGGTTATTTGATTGGCTGTTTAACCTGTTCCCGTCCGGCAAAACTAACGAGATAAACGCCGGCAAATATCATTATGGTTGCAAGAAGTTTATCCGGACTGAACGAATCTTTTTGCATCATCAGCGCAAAGAGTGTTGCAATGGCCGGTTGCGAATAGATATAGATTCCAACTATTCCAGGCGACGCATGTCTCATTGCCAGAATATTGAACAGATAAGCAAGAAAGGTAGTAGCCAATACGATAAAGGCTAATTCAAGCAGAATATGATTAGGCAATTGGGCCCACGATATGGCATTAAATTCACTGAAACCAACCGGCCATACGATAAAACTGCCAAACAGAAACACCATGGTGATAATGGTTATTGGATTGTATCTGGCCATGAGCGGCTTTACAATTACAATATACACAGCATAGGAAGCGGCATTCAGGAACACACATAAATCGCCTATACTTCTGCTACCCGAAAATGTAACTGATCCTCGATTTAGGATAATGATTAAGGCGCCACAAATACCCAACAGGATTCCCAATATGCGCCACAGATTCAAATGATCGCGACCGGTGAAATAGGATATGGTAACAACCATAATTGGTGTGATGGTCATAATCAATGCCGCATTGATAGGCGTTGTAATTGATAGTCCTTTAAAAAAAAGCAACTGATTGATAGCCACCCCAAACAGACCGCACAATGCCATCAGTCCTAAATCACGCTTATAAATTTTTTCCCGAATAAATAACAAATACGTAAGTGTAAACAACAGCAATGAAACGGATACCCGAATAACTATTGCTCCGAATGGACCAATATAATGAGGCACTACATCTTTAGCTATGGTAAAACTTACACCATAGATAAGATTTGCCAGTAACAAATAAATATGAGCCAGAATACTGCCACGCATAATGCGGTTATCCACTAAGACAACTTCTCGTGCGTTTTAAGCCAACGTTCGGGAAGCTCTTCGCGACACGCCTGCATGTAGTCTTCGTAAGTGCAGGGTATTAAATGTTTTTTGTTAGGTCGTTTGCTTTTATGCCCTGCCGGTACTTCCATCCACCAGATATCGTGTTTTACATTTTTCCAAAAGACTAATTCATACTTATGATCTACCATATGAACAACAAAACGGGTAAAGTCAGCATCATTGTCTTTAGGTATTAATTTTTTTCGATTAGCGAAACCTTCCATAAAATACCAGACCATCTGAGATGCAAGCATCACCGTCTGATTTCTATTATCTAATGCCGGATTAACCTCATAGAGTCCAAATGAGGTAAGGCGGTCGCTAAGTCCGGCATATCGTGCAATCTGACAGGCATCTTCGCCGGTGAGGCCATTAGGTGAGGCATTTCCGTTTCCGGGGGCATCACTATACCGAATGGCGCTGATATCAAAACTCATCATATCGGTATCCCGCATAAGTGGCTCAATCTTGTGGATATCTTCCCTCAGTTTGCCCAAACGATACATATCAAAATGAAGTTTATCAAGTGTATCAATAGTCATAGGTGAGGCATAATGCATCTGATAGGCGAGCTGACTGTAATTGAACAGGAAATTTGGCTGGTGGGTGAGCAGATTAATCAGGAAATTATCTCCATTAATAACATCCTCATTTTCGCGGATATCAATATGGCTGTCAACAACGGCTACATTAATCATCTTGCCAAACTCCTGATAGCCTCCATACTGTCCGTAACTGATATCGTGCGATCCTCCAATAATGATTGGCACGACTTTATTTAAAAATAATTCGTTGACAATTTTGCTTAATGCAACATAGGTATCTCTGGGTTTTGCCCCTTTTTCCAGGTTGCCCAAATCCACTATTCGTAAATGTTTATGTGGCAGATACATCTGATAAAGATGTTTTCGTATAAGATCCGGAGCTTTTGCACACCCCTTATTTCGTATACTGCCTCTGTCGTCTTTTATACCGATAATCGCAATATGAGCCCCTGTTATATCCGGAACAACTGTTTCATGTATAGCGATGCAATTGCCAATTTGATCGGGGCTCAGCGCATTTCGATCGAATAGTTCTGCAACATTAAGAGGGCTAAGAAATTCGTCTAACATAATGATGATTCGTTTTTAAAATTACCTTTTGTATTTATCTTGACTGATTATAATATTCAACAGTCTTTGTTAATTGTATCAATGATTCCTGTTTCATCTCATTAATCCTAAATTTGTTAGCTGTACTCTAGCTATGCGAGAATTAGAAAAAATTAAATTCCTGGACAACTCCCTGGATAACTGGCTCTGGATAACCGGTATTATGATTATCGTTTTCATTTTCAAACGATATATATCCAAAATGCTTGGTTCGCTCATCTATACATTATTCAGAAGGTATTCCAAAGAGAATAAAGTAAAAATATTTAATGAACTGGTATTAGCGCCCGCTCAGTGGATGATCCTTTTAATCATACTTAGCTTTTCCGTCAATCTGCTTCGCTACCCGACAATGTGGAATATCGACTTTCACGATATCCATTTGCAATCCATTTTAAATAATACGCTTAAGCTCCTTCTTTGCCTGTCTTTTACCTGGTTTGTATTGCGCATTACAGATTTCATCGGAGTGCTACTGGCTGATCGCGCCGCACAAACAGAATCAAAACTCGACGATATGCTGGTTCCTTTTATTAAGGACTCCATTAAAGTACTTATCACAGTAACCTCTTTATTCTTCATACTCAGCAATATCTTCGAAGTCAACATCGCCTCCTTAATTGCCGGTGTAGGTATCGGAGGATTAGCCATTGCGCTTGCCGCACAAGAAAGTTTAAAGAACATTTTTGCTTCGGTCACTATTTTTCTGGATAAACCATTTACCATCGGTGATATTGTTCAGGTTGGTCAGGTTACCGGAACGATTGAGAATATTGGCTTCAGAAGCACCCGACTTCGTACGTATAACAAAACCTTTGTTACATTACCCAATAAACTGATGATTGAAACCAGCGTTGACAATTTATCGATGCGTACATTTCGTTTCGTGAAAACTACAATCACCCTCAGCTATGAGACCGGACAGGATAAGCTCGAATCCATTGTTAAAGCCATAAGTAATTATATGGAACAAGCTGATTTCATTGAGAAAGACTATTCCGTTCGCTTTAATGAGTTTAGAGAAAATGGATTTGAAATTGCCTTGGAATACAATATCAGAGAGGTTGAGTTCAACAGCTTTATGGAACTTAAAGAAAAGGTCAATTTTGCCATAGCTGCAATTATTAATACGCAGGGTGGTTATTATGCGCAATCCTCAAGAATCGTAGAACTTAAAAAATAAAATACAGCATTTAATGAAAATAGATGATATCAAAACCATTGGCGTTTGTGGTGCCGGCACTATGGGCAGTGGCATTGCGCAGGTATGTGCCCAGTCCGGATTTTTTGTTATACTATTCGATATCAGCGACACAACCGTTCAGAACGGGTTAAAGCAAATTGACAAGAATCTGAGTACCGCCGTATCAAAACAAAAAATCAGTGAGGAAGAAAAAGCTCAGGTATTGCATCGAATCCGGATTACCTCAACTATACAAGAAGTAAAAGCCGAACTGATTATTGAGGCTATCCTCGAAAATAAAGAAGTAAAGCAACGGCTTTTTAATCAGCTCCACGAAGTAAACGGAGCATCGGCACTCTTTGCCACCAATACTTCATCTATTCCGATTTCAGCTATTTCAGCGGATGTGCCATTTCCGGGACGTATTGCCGGTATGCATTTTTTTAACCCTCCTTTTTTGATGAAACTGGTTGAAGTTATCCGAAGCGAGCAAACCACGGAAGAAACTGCACAATGTGTATATGACCTGTGCCTGAGATTAGGTAAATACCCGGTTCGCGCTAAGGATCGTCCCGGTTTTATCGTGAACCGAATCGGCAAGCTGTATCATACCGAACCAATACGGATTGTAGAGGATGGTATAGCAGACATTCGTGCCGTAGATGAATTACTGGAAGCCTGCGGTTTCAGAATGGGCCCATTTAAACTTATTGATCTGATTGGTGTGGATGCCAACCTCAATGTAACAAAATCACTTT
Source organism: Bacteroidota bacterium (assembly GCA_014190535.1). GTDB lineage: Bacteria > Bacteroidota > Bacteroidia > Chitinophagales > UBA10324 > BJGO01. Next base: position 20,039 of record BJGO01000026.1, read on the forward strand.
ATGCATTAATGGATCATGCACCCCAGTTTGCGCCAAGTGAACTTCAGCAAAAACTGGTCGATGACGGGCACTTAGGAAAAAAAACAGGAAAGGGTTTTTATGATTACCCTGCATAGTACATCTTTGCATCATACAAACAAAGGATGCCAAAGAATCACGAAATAGACTACCGTATTCTCGGAGACGAGATGCAGTGTGTTGAAATTGAATTAGACCCTACAGAAACAACGGTAGCGGAAGCCGGTGCTATGATGATGATGGAGGAGGATATCCGAATGGAAACCATATTCGGTGACGGCTCTCAACAACAAAGCGGCCTGCTCGGCAAGTTTTTATCAGCCGGAAAAAGGCTAATTACCGGCGAGAGTCTGTTTATGACAGCCTATACAAATTACGGTACGATGAAACGCCGTGTAACTTTTGCGGCACCCTATCCGGGAAAAATCATTCCTATTAATCTGGAACAGCACGGTGGAAAGATAATTTGTCAAAAAGACTCCTTCCTATGTGCGGCAAAAGGTGTTGCCATAGGGATTGAATTTCAACGAAAACTGGGCACCGGACTTTTTGGTGGCGAAGGATTCATCATGCAAAAACTGGAGGGCGATGGACTCAGCTTTGTACATGCCTGTGGTTATATTATGGAAAAAACACTCATCCCCGGTGAGACATTACGAATCGATACGGGTTGTATTGTAGCTTTCCAGCAGACCGTTCAATACGACATAGAGTTTGTAGGCGGGATTAAGAATACAATCTTCGGTGGTGAGGGTATATTTTTTGCAACTTTATCCGGCCCGGGCAAGGTATGGATTCAGTCCCTTCCCATCAGCAGGCTGGCCGAACGCATATTACGATTTGCCACAACCAACAGGCGTGAGGAAGGAAGTCTGTTGGGGGGCATTGGGAATTTACTGGACGGCGATAACCGATAAAAAAAACATATGAACAGATACTTCATTATCCTAATCATTTCGCTAATGACCTTAAAGGCTCAGGCGCAATTAAATTGTAATGAGCCGATGATTACTACCCCGGACACCATCGTTTGTAAAGGAGATCCGGTAACTATTCAAGCATTAAAGCGATCAAATGATTTCAGTATTCAATTAGACGGCATTAATGACTATGTCGCCATTTTAAATAGTCCGTCATTAAATATTGACACGGCATTCACGCTGGAATTCTGGTACAAGCCGGATACCACCGGATTTTATTATTTAGTCTCCAAAGGCCCCGACACCACTGTTGGATGGTATGCCCTAGGACGATATCCCGCGTCTGTTGGCAACACCTATTTCGGTGGCATACAATCACAGGGCACCCCCGAACCACCCCCCAGTATCATCACGGGGCCACCGGCCAATCCTCCATTTGGGGAGTGGGTTCATCTTTGTTTTACCGGTAATAATACCATACGCCGGCTATACATCAATGGCGTTCTGGAAGTTGAGTCCAGTGGCTTAATTGCATTCGCCCCTAACAGTTACAACCTCAATATAGGTCGTCATCAATACACGGCTTTCCCTTATTATACCCGAGGCCTGATGGATGAAATTCGCTTCTGGAAACGCACCTTATCTCAACAGGAAATTACGGATAAGATGAGCAGACAGCTTGTTGCTTCGGAGGAAACCCTGCTTTCACTTTATTACGATTGTAATCAGGGGAGCGGAATCTTTATGACAGACAAAAGCGGTAATAATAATTTTGGCAGTTTGCTCAATGGCGCACAATACAGCACCGATGTTCCCTTTGCATTTTACAGTAATAACTACAATTATTTATGGAGCACCGGCGATACCACACAGACCATCACCTATAACATTCCATCTCCTGTAAGCGTGTCGCTGATTGTTACCGAAGGAAATACCTTATGTTATGATACCGTTTTGATTGATGTTTATGCCGGGCCTGAATTAAATACAACGGCAACAACCCTATGCACCGGCGACAGTGCAATACTGACATCGAGTGGCGGGTTAAGCTATCTGTGGAATACCGGCGATACAACGCAAACCATCACGGTATTTACAAACGGACAATATCAGGTATTGGTAAATGATAAAAATGGATGCGTTAGTCCGTCTGAATTATTAACAGTAAAAGCGTATGATTACCCTCAACCTGAAATTACCGCAAATGGGTCTATC
>BJGO01000027.1 GCA_014190535.1 Bacteroidota bacterium
AGATTTATTTCAATCGGTATCATCCGATCTGGAAATTCAGTTTTGTCTGGCCAAACGAACACCGGATAATCAACCCACCACTGGTATTTTGTATGAGCCGAACCCTATCCAGGAATGGGATGGCACGCAACTGGAGACACTTAAGCAGTTTGCCTGGCCCAAAGAAAAATATCTGAATATCTGGGTTTGTAAGATGGCAGATAATGTTATTGGTTATGCTACATTCCCCAACACTACGGAGACCGATGGGGTTATCATTGCCAGCAGGGCTTTTGGTCGTGTCAGTACGAAATTATCCGGCAATTATAATCTTGGCCGAACAGGCACCCATGAAGTTGCACACTGGCTTAATGTCTATCATGTAAACGGGGATGATGGTAATCAATGTTCAGGAAGTGATTTCTGTGATGATACGCCAAATCAGGCCGATCAGAATTACGGATGCCCAACGTTTCCAAATCCTTCTTGCAGTAACACCAGCGATATGTTTATGAATTATTTGGATTACACCCGCGACAGTTGTATGAATTTGTTTTCAGCTAATCAGAAACAGCGTATGATAGCGACTTTAAACAATACTCGTTTGTCTATATTGTCATCTGATGGGTGTACACCTTTTTCTGAACCTCAGACCGATATACAGGTAGAAGCGATATTATATCCTTCAGGTATTGTGAACAAACGCAGCATTGCCCCGCAGGTTCGAATAGCCAATAATGGATCAGGTTCTATTTCTTCGTGCAGTATTAATTATGGTTTTTTTGGTCAGGATATGCTTACTTACTCATGGACTGGTAATTTACCCGCAAAGGGTTCTGAAATTTTGGTGCTACCTAAGATCATGGACTCAGTAGGTTATTCCATATTTATCTGCTATGCATATAATCTGAACAACGGAGCGGCAGAGTTTGATACAATAAACAATTTTATGTCCCGTCGTATTTACGTTCCATCCGATGCCGTCAAAGATACAATAGGAGAGAACGTACTCATTTTTCCTAATCCATCATCAGGCACTTACACACTCAAATTTGATTCACTTGTTGCCGATGATTATACAGTTGAGCTATTCAATGTAGTTGGTCAGTTGATTAACGCAGACGTTGAATACAATACCTTAAATCAATTACAGATTAATATGCTGCAAGCCGCACCGGGCTTGTATTTTGTGCGTATCCGAAACGGACGTAATAAGTTCAGCGGTAAATTACTTAAACTGCAATAATCGGTATATGCGTTATTTTACAGTATTCATATTCATCAGTCTGCTTGGATCCTCCTGCATTAAACCGCCCGACTACAGCGAAGTGCCCGAAATTACCTTTGTTCGATTCAGCAAGCCCGCCGTCCAGGCTTTTTCGGATTCGGTACAATTGGTTTTTTCATTTACGGATGGTGACGGCGACATCGGGCCAATTGCCGAAGGCGATACCACACTGAATTTATTCCTTACCGACTCTCGTGATAACTCAGTGAAGAAATATCAGCTACCCAACATTACTCCGCCCGGTTCAATAAGGGCCATATCTGGCGAAGTTACTGTAACCATAGGTCCATTTGCCTGTCAGGCCGGTGTTGAAACAGATCAACTGACCTATACCATTCGCATAAAAGACCGCGCAGGAAATTTCAGTAATCCGGCACTGACTACATCATTGGGTCTGGATTGTAATTAGTTTAGCGTTATACTTTACGCTCACCGATTTGCTGTCGCCACATAGCATAGTAGAGGCCCTTAAGGTTTAGCAGTTCGTCGTGTTTGCCACACTCTGCCATAGCACCTTTTTCAAGCACATAGATTTTATCAGCATGCATAATCGTAGATAAACGATGCGCAATCAATATGGTGATTACATTTTTATCAGCATTTATCTGTCGTATAGTTGTTGAAATTTCTTCCTCTGTGATAGAGTCAAGTGCCGAGGTTGCCTCATCAAATACAATAAGATTTGGTTTTCGTAACAGCGCCCTTGCTATGCTTAGTCGTTGTTTTTCACCACCACTTACCTTAACGCCACCTTCACCAATGGTGGTATCAAGACCTTTTTCGGCGCGTTGTAAAAGTGAATTGCAAGATGCTTTAGACAAGGCATTCAGCATTTCGGTATCTGTTGCTGCAGGATTAACAAACAATAAATTTTCCCGAATGGTACCGGCAAATAATTGCGTCTCCTGTGTAACAAATCCAATCTGACTTCGCAGTTCATTTAATGCAATTTGCCTGCTGTCGATTTGATTATAGATGATTTGACCGCTGACAGGCTGATACAGACCGACCAGTAATTTTACCAATGTTGATTTACCGGAGCCTGATGGGCCAACAAAAGCAATGGTTTCACCACGAGATACATGAAAACTGATTTGGTCAACAGCATATTCTTTTGCGGTGAGATGCTTAAAACGTACGTCATTAAATGAAATATGATTGAGTGCACTCAGTGCTTTTGGCGCTTCGGGAGTAGGTTCAGATTTCGTTAACATGATACGTTGAAAATTCTGAAGCGAAACTTCTGCCTCTCGGTAAACTAAAATGATATTACCTAATTCCTGAAGCGGTCCGAATATGAAGAATGAATAAATAAAAAAAGTAACGAATTGCCCTTTAGTGAGGCTCTCCTGAAAGATGAGTAGCATCATCAGAAACAATATGCTGTTGCGTAACAGATTTACAATAGTGCCCTGTATGAAACTGATACTGCGGATGTATTTTACTTTTTTTAACTCAAGGCCCAGAATTTTGATGGTCGTACTATTGAGACGGTTAATTTCCTGATTCGCTAATCCAAGACTTTTAACCAGTTCTATGTTACGCAGGGATTCTGTAGTAGAGCCACTCAGTGAAGTGGTTTCACCGACAATGCGTTTTTGAATGGCTTTTATTTTACGACTTAATACCGAACTGACTATGCCCAATATAGGGATGGAGATAAGATAGAGTGGACCAATATACCAACTCATCATCAGTGATAGTCCCATAACCCAGATAATGCCAACAAGACTTGTAAAGAGGATATTTACAAAGGAAGAGATTAGCTTCTCTACATCAGTTCGTACTTTTTGAAGGATGCCTAGGGTTTCACCACTTCGTTGGTCCTCAAAAACCTGATAAGGCAATTCCAGTGAATGTTTGAGTCCATCAGTATAAATCTGTGCCCCTAATTTTAACGTGATGGTGTTTAGAAAATAATCCTGAAAGTTTTTTGCAATCCGGGAAACCATTGCCGCACCTATGGCCAAACCAATATATTTCAATACCTGAATGGTAAAAGCATTGGCCTCAAAGTCACGGTGATGATCGAGAAGCTTATCGATAATAATACCCAGTATCCAGGGGTCCATCATGCTAAATACCTGATTAACTGCAGCAAGCAGTAAGGTAAGAGCTATAAGGGGCGTGTAAGGTTTTAGGTATTGTATCAGTATTTTCATAGGGAATGGACCACTAAATTTCAGTTGCCTAAGTTCACAGAAATAAGTAAACAGTGTCTATAAATATTCCAGTACAAAATCGGTATTTAAACACCTCGGGATATTAACGCATAACATCACAAGCAATAGTTTACTGTATTGCTTAGTAGTTATTTTTTTTCCAACGTTCAAGGCGTGGAATTGAGCGAGTGGCCAGCCAGGCAAATAATCCATTCATCCCATCGTTCTTCATTTCCCGAATGCAGTAGGCTTGCATTTTTTTTGCAGTATCTACTTCGGGTGGAGTTAAAAAAGTGCCGTTTTCGTAGCACATAGAACAATACATTTTGCTGATTGAACCATCTTTTTCTGAGCCGCCACCTTTCTTATCCTTTTTTAGAGGGAAGCCACAACTCTGGCAAAACTTGTATTCTTTCATAATACTCATTTTTTACTAGAACTTAATTATATCTGAGATTCGACTATAGCTAATGTAATGATAAATATTAAGATTTTATGGTGCCTTAATTCGAATGATTTTCAGATAACTGATACCCTGTTGACATCGTATTAAGACGATTGACCCGACAAAGATTTTTGTTGAATGAACATGCTCTATTTTGTCTCTCGTTTTAGTATGGCATTGGTAATTCGACTAACGCAACTGAGTTTGCCGGCATCATCATAAATTTTTATTTCCCAAATCTGAGTACTGCGTCCAATGTGAAGTGGTCTCGTGATTCCGTGCACCTGTCCGCTTCGAACGGCACGCACATGATTTGCATTGATTTCCAGTCCAACACAGGTGTACTCTTCCAGATTAATGCATAAAACGGAAGCAATACTTCCCAGTGATTCTGCCAGTACCACATTAGCTCCTCCATGCAGGAGACCATGTGGTTGCTTGGTATACTCATTAACCGGCATACTGGCTTTTAAATAGTCCGGACCAATTTCGGTAAAGAGGATACCGCAATGGCTCTGCATGGTATTTTGGTGCATAGCATTTAATTCGTGGACATCCGGTTTGCGGAACCAGATTTCTTTTTTCGGCTCGTTCATCTTTGCAAATATCTGTAAACGTTCAACATGTGTTTTTAACGTTTAATACAGTTTGGCCAATAAATTTTCCATTATGGTCTATTTTTACACATACAAACGTTCAGATACACCATGCCTTTTTATCATAAACTGGGAAAAATTCCTTCAAAACGACACACACAATTTCGCAAACCTGACGGTACCTTGTTTCAGGAGCAATTATTCAGCACCGAGGGATTCTCTAGTGTGTATTCAATACTCTATCATCATTATCCACCAACAGTTATTGCTAAAGCCGGAGATCCAGTTGATGTTTCACCCCGTGTGGCCTTACCCAAGCAAATGAAACCCAGATGTTTCAAGGGTTTTCTGGCTTCACCGGCAGAAGATTATCTCAAAAGCCGCACACCATTGATGGTTAATAGCGATTGTATTATTTCGGTTGCGGCACCCCAAAAATCGATGACGGACTATTTCTTTAAAAATGCCGACGCCGATGAAATAATTTTCATTCACGAGGGAAATGGTACACTGAAAACAATGTATGGCAATATTGATTTTGAATACGGAGATTATCTCATCATTCCAAGGGGTACCATCTACCAGATGCATTTTAATCAGTCCGGCAATCGTTTGCTGATCACTGAAAGTTTTAGCCCCGTTGAAACGCCAAACCGTTACCGTAATGAACACGGGCAATTATTGGAGCATAGTCCTTACTGCGAGCGCGACATCAAGTCACCTCAAGTTCTTGAAACACATGATGAAAGAGGTGAATTTCTGATATACATCAAAAAACAGAGTATGATGTATCCTTACCTATACAGCTTTCATCCGTTTGATGTCGTTGGTTGGGATGGCTATAATTACCCCTACGGCTTCTCTATACATAATTTCGAGCCTATAACAGGTCGTGTACATCAACCACCGCCGGTACATCAAACCTTTCAAACCAGAGGATTTGTAGTGTGCTCCTTTGTGCCTCGAATGTATGATTATCATCCATTGTCCATTCCTGCTCCTTATCATCATAGCAACGTAGACAGTGATGAGTTGTTATACTATGTAGATGGCGATTTTATGAGTAGAAAGAACGTGGAGCGCGGTATGATGACCCTTCATCCTGCAGGTATTCCTCATGGGCCGCATCCGGGTACTATTGAACGCAGTATCGGTGCAAAAGAAACTCACGAACTGGCAGTGATGATTGATACGTTCCGGCCATTAATGTTAACCGAGGATGCATTATCTATCGAGGATGGAGCCTATCATCTCAGTTGGAAAATATAGATTTGTAGCCTCTTGAAACCTTTAGTTGCATTTTTTTATCTGGGCTTTTTGCTTGCATCAATTGTGTGTACATCACGCGCTGAAAGCAGTTTATGGCATTCCTTTCATTTCTCTGTCGATACAGACACGATGGTAACGCGCTCAAAAAAAGATAAAGAGTCTTCGTCTATTCATCAACGGCGTACAACATCAGATAAACCCGTAAATAAAGATTATACTCCCGGTTTTACTTCCTGCCTGGCTTTTGAATTTGAGGACACGATCATCCGAAAACCGAAAAAACAACGAAAAAAAACGGTTCAGGATTCAGCCTCGGTCAAATCAATAAAGGCACCTGTTGATTCGTCTAAATTGACCTTGAAAAACAAAAAAAAATCTAAAACTTCTCTTTTAGAGAATACAGGTAATACAGACACCCTCGAAAGCCGACCGCCATCAACAGCAAATGCAGTTATCGACACCAGCAGCCAACCTAAAAAGAGGAAGAAATTAATTTCAGCTAACGAAAGTGATATATCCTCTAAAGACACCGTGATTACGGTGAATACTATAGCTGGAGCTCTTGAATTAATAGCTGCATCAATCATTGACAGCGGGCGATATCATCTTGATCGCGGAAATTATACGAGGGCTCGTGTTTTTTTTGACAGTATCATCAACTATTACGGTAACACTTTGGTGTATAAATCCGGATTCTATTATATGGCCAAATGTAAGGCCGGTTTACAAGATTATACAGGAGCAATAAACGATTTCAATTATTTCCGGATGTTAATTGGTTGCTCTGAGTCTGAATGTTTTGATGTGTACTACAATGTTGGACTTCTCAGATTCAAGCTTGGGCAAACCGATCAGGCTATCCTGGATTTTGAGCGTGCCGCAAAGGACACTACCTACATTAATTATAAATACATTTTCTTTTATCGTGGCTTTTGCTACGCACAGCAGGAAAAATATATTAATGCTATTCAGGATTTAACTCGTTTTCTTAACATGGAAAATGCACAGACCTTTTCTACAGCTGAGGCCCGATATTATCGCGGGTACTATAAAGCACAGTTGCAGGATTATCGTGGAGCAATCAAGGATTATGACGCTACCATAGAACTTTATCTTCCATACACGACCGGTAAAAATCCATCACAGCTGTATGTGCAGAAATTAATTGAAGTTTATATTGTAAGAGGGTTAGCTAAATCGCAGTTGAAAAAGTATGATGAGGCCATTGCTGATTATGATATTGTAATCAAATTAAATCCGACCAATGCGGCTCCATACCGATTGAAGGCTCTGGATTTAATTAAGAAAGGGGAAATTGAACAAGGATGTTTGGAATTGAGCAAGGCGGGCGAACTCGGCTCTAAGGAAGCTTACGCCGATATCAAACAATATTGTAAATAACAACAGAAGATGCTGCTGAATTATAATGGCCAACTCATACAACAAAAAGATTTTGCCGACTTCAATAACCGTAGTTTCCGATATGGCGACGGATTATTTGAAAGTATTCGAATCATAAACGGCGAACTGCTTTTCTTTCACGATCATATTCAGCGTCTTTTTTCAGGAATGAACGTTTTAAAAATTTCCATTCCCGAATACTGGGATGCTAATTATTTGTACTACATCGTTTGCGAACTCATGGCTTCCAATCAGATTACCGATTCAGGGCGCATACGTATTCAGGTTTGGCGTGATGGAGGCGGACGCTATTCTCCGGGCAGTAACTTACCTGCATTCCTGATTGAGGTGCAGGCATTAGAGGAATCCCATTATCAATGGCCCTCTGAGGGTTTAACGGTTGATACAGCAAATTCAGTCAGGAAGAGTTATGATCAACTGGCCAATATAAAGACCTGCTCTTCGCTCACCTATGTCATGGCATCAATCGAAGCCGCAGATCGAAATCTTGATGAAACAATTATCGAAAATGCATACGGTAAGATTGCAGATACCTGTACCGGTAATTTATTTATTATCATCAATGGCAAGGTTATTACACCATCATTACGCGATGCACCGGTGGCCGGTGTGTTCAGATACAATCTTATGGAAATGATGCGTCAGGAGAAAATCATTTGCTCCGAGGAGAGCATCTCGTTAGCCGAAGTGCTGGCTGCCGATGAAGTATTTATTACCAACGCTACCCGAGGAATCAGGCCGGTTGCATCGATTCGCGATAAAACATTTCAAAGCAGAATGACTAAACAACTATTTGATCGGTTCAATCGTTCTTTATCCGCTACAGATTAATTCATAAAATGATTATTGATGAACAAACCTATTGCAATACACTGGTTTCGGCGTGATTTACGTTTACACGACAATCACGCGCTTTATGAAGCATTAAGAGAACACAAAGCTGTTCAACCCATTTTCATTTTTGATACCGATATCCTCGATGAACTGCAGGATAAAAAAGATGCACGTGTTCAATTTATCTATAATCAGATATTGCATATCAACAAGCTACTGGCAAACGATGGGGCAACCTTATGGCTGTTTTACGGCAAACCTATTGATGTATTCAAAAGACTTGTGCAAGAATATACACTCCTTGCTGTTTATACCAACCACGATTACGAACCTTACGCCCTTCAGCGGGATACTGAGATTCAAGCATTTTTAACATCCTGTAATGTGTCATTTAAAACCTGCAAGGATCAAGTTATATTCGAGCGGAATGATGTGGTTAAGTCGGATGGTAAACCATACACGGTTTTTACGCCCTATTCCAAGGCTTGGAAAAAGAAACTGCAACAACAAGCCATAGTACCATTTCCATCGGAGAAACTCAAAGAAAATTTGCATCGAACAGATGTTCAATATTCACTTAGCCTGGAGTCTATGGGTTTCGGCATATCATCCATACCAATCCCTGGCGCCAAGGCAGATTTACAACTCATAGCCAACTACCACACTACCCGCGATATTCCATCACAGTCCGGAACGAGCAGACTTGGTATACATCTTCGATTTGGTACCATAAGTGTAAGAGAGTTAGTGCAACAGGTTCGTAGTGTTAACGAAACTTATTTGAATGAATTGATCTGGCGGGAATTTTATATGATGATTTTATGGCATTTCCCCCATGTGGTGTCTTGTTCATTCAAACCGGCATATGATCGAATACCGTGGCGAAATAATGCAGAGGAATTTAAAGCGTGGTGCACGGGAACTACCGGAGTGCCTATTGTTGATGCCGGAATGCGCGAGTTGAATGAAACCGGATTTATGCACAATCGGGTGCGAATGATTACCGCTAGTTTTCTGATTAAAGATTTACTCATTGACTGGCGTTGGGGTGAGGCTTATTTTGCGTCGCGCCTTCTCGACTTTGAACTATCGAGCAATAATGGTGGCTGGCAATGGGCATCATCAGGCGGTTGTGATGCCGCACCTTACTTTCGTGTTTTCAATCCGGAACTGCAAACAAAAAAATTTGATCCGCAGTATCAATACATTAAAAAGTGGATTCCTGAGTGGGGAACCTCCGCATACCCTAAGCCCATTGTCGATCATGCATTCGCGAAGGAACGTGTGTTACAAGCATACCGTAATGCACTGCGTTAAATTATTAAATTGACATAAATCATAGTTTCGGTTCAATTATTGGCTTACTTTTATAGTAAACCGAAAACCAAGTAATATGATTAGGGTAGCTATTGTTGATGATTCCGATTCTTTGAGAGCACACTTGAAAATTCTGTTAAATAATACGCCCGGATTTAATGTAGTTGCCGATTATCTAAATGGCGTACAGGCAATTGCCGACATACATCGTCACGAAATAGATATTGTATTGATGGATATAGGCATGCCCGGTTTGAATGGTATCGATGCCGTAAGTATTCTTAAAGATAAAATGCCTCAAACTCAGTTTATGATGATTACGGTGCACGATGATGACGAAAATATTTTTAATGCACTTAAATCCGGCGCCAGCGGTTATCTGCTAAAAAATACGACAGACGACAAAATCGTCGAATTCCTTAAAGAACTTCAACTCGGGGGCTCTCCGATGAGTGCTGAGATAGCCAGGCGCGTAGTGGCCTCCTTCCGTCAACCCGATACAAACGAAGACTTAGACCTGCTCACTAATCGGGAACGTGAAATTGTAGAGTTACTCTGTAAAAATTATGCATACAAGGAAATAGCTGATCAGTTATATATCAGTCGCGAAACCGTTAAGAAGCACATTAAAAATATTTATGAAAAACTTCACGTACAAAACAAGTTTGAGGTTATTCAGAAACTTAAATCAAATATTAAAAATTAATACATTACCAGCTTTGTCAAACCGATTTATCCGGCATCGTATTACACACAATCGATTCTAACTATTAGGATTTAGCGCTTTGTAAGTATTTCGCATACAAATAAGTACAAAACTTGAAAGAGGTAAAAAAACTTTCTTAAGTCAATATCGAACGGGTTATTTTATATGGCCTTTCATTTTATTTGTTGTTAAATCAATGGCATCAAATTCCAGTTCAAACTGTTTTTGTTTAGGGCAGTGATTGACAATTATAGGTACACGTCTAATTTTATTTGCCGCAATCATCAAATAAACGGTTCTTCGCTCTCCAACTTTTTCTTCAAAAATTGCTATTCCCTTTTTCTTATTTAGAATATGAATTATCAATGATCTGTTATGGTCATTAATGCCGGTTAATAGGAATTTATAAGTGCCGGAGTTTATTTTTCTCTGTTCAATAATTTTATTTGCTACGGGCCCCTCTCCGGTCCAATCTATAAATGTTGTGTCGTTTATGGATTGTTGAAAATGAAATAGAAAATCGCAAGGATGATATACGTAATACTGTCCTTTGTATTGCTTTAGTGTCACCCAATTTGTTAAGGGAATAACAGGTTTTGCTTTTGTAAGCGTGATGTTGTGTTCCTTAAAATAGTCCATGGAATTGTTGTAACTAATCTTGTCAAAATGCTGAAATTCAAAGTGTGAAATTTCCTCGTATAACAAGCTTTCCCTGTTATCATCAATGAATATGGTTTGTACATGTCCGTCAACGGTATCTTTTAAAATAAAGATTGTGTCCTTTATCGCTTTCTGTGCTAAAAGTTGAAACGATACACCAATAAACAATATGGTCAATATATATTTTAGTTTCATCAAAAATTTTTTTAAATAATTATTTATAAATGTGTTTTAGTTGAATAGCTAATTCAGAAGGAGGAAGACCGGTTTTATTTTTAATAAATGCAGAGAAAGAAGCAGGAGAATCAAATCCCAGAGTGTATCCTATTTCTTTTTGAGAAACATCATCAAAAAGTAACAATCGTTTCGCTTCAAGCAAAATACGATTATGAATAACCTGTAGAGGACTTAGTCCGGTATATTTTTTTGTGGTAGAAGCTAATTTCTTGTCGGTTACGTTTAACTTGGATGTGTAAAAGTTAACTGTTGATTGATTTTTATAGTTTGCTTCGAGCAGAGCGTTAAATTCTATCATAAGTTGCTTGTCTTGTTCTGAGGTAGGCAAAACGTTTTTACGGCTCAGGTCTATTATCATTGCAATTATAGCTTGCAGTAAAGTTGTAATAACCTGCTTTTTTGTTTCCATATCGGATTGGATGTAGCCTCGCATAATATCCAGCAGTTGCATAAACTCTTTATAACGATCAATCTGGTTTTCAAATAGGATTGCGGCTTGATCTCCATAAGCTAAAGCTTTCAGTTGAGCCTGTAAATCGGTTGCGTTTATCCGTTCATCAGTGAATTGTATGATAACTCCAGCTGAATTATTACGATTCATCAGATGCACCTGTTGAGGATGTACAATATAGCCACTATAATCCAGACCGGAATAGTTTTTGAAATCAATCAGCTGATTACATCCACCATTTTTAATAAAAAGGATTTCATAGTACGTATGACGATGCTCTCTTTTATAATCGTAAGGGTTTGTATAATCTAAAGGTAGAATAGTGATCTGCTTTGAACTGTATTCAAGTGAATGAACCGGTAGATTCTCTTTTTTTCTTTGCCCTTTTATCATGTTAATTTTTCTATGAATGAATTATTTCCGATTGTTTAGCAATATTAAACTTCGTCTTAGAAATAGGTTGCTGATAATTTTAAGAACTACATTGAGAAGTATTTATTTGTGTTTATTTCTTATCTGTGCGCTTATTTTACTTCCATCTATAGTCACATATTTTAAGATGGATGGATTAGTCATCATAGTTATATCAAACGTAAATCACAGTTTGAAACAGCAATGAAAGAACCTAATCTCCTGGTATAACCACAATAAAAGCTAATACCCTGGAAGTGGCAAATACAGTTTTATGGAGAGGTAAAACTGCTTTTTCTGCAATTATTTAGGAAAATAGATTATGCGTGTTAATACTTTACTGTAGTCATAATTAGCTGAAGCGGGATCGGTAAGGTATTCTTCTATAGAATATTCCTGAACGGAGATTCCTTTTTCCGATATATATTTTTCCATAAATACATGTGCCTTCTCCGTTTGGTTGTATGGACCATAGAAATCTATAGCCAAAGCCTTGGTATCATTAATTCGTATAACATCAAATCCATCCCATCTTCCCTTATCCGAGGCAACGGGGAAAGCAGGTGCAAGATCGGCTGTTTGAGTGGTCAGGTCCCATCCGTAAGCTATACTAACAGGAGCGCCTGTCATTTGTGCATTATTTTTTCCAAATGCCGCACCTAATTCCTGATAGGTTTTACTAAACAGTGCAGAATCAACTTCAGCAAAAGACAGTTTCATCCGTTTTCCAATATAAATAGCAGGAGTAAAGTTTATTTCTTGAACAACCATATCAGGCTTGCTGTTTTCTGCAACTTCTTTTAAGGCAAGCAACCCGTTTTCGAAGTCACTACCGAGCATATTATCCATATCTACAAATAACATGAATATGCGCTCGACAAAACCGAATTGTGAGTGAAAGGTCCAAGTAACCGCTGTTGCACCAACGGTATCCTTGAGTAACCATTTTCCATCGGCATTGCTTTCGAAAGGCTCAACAAACTGAAGCGTGTAGGATAATTCCTGATCGGGCGACAGCGCTGTTAATGTCATTTTTCCCGAGCCCACATCATTATTCCCCTTCCAGTTGAAGGAGTGCCCCACCTCTGCTGGTTTTCCCGAGTACTCGTAGGTGCAGGCGGGATCAAGTTTTGCCCAAGGACTCCATTCAACCATACGGTGAAAGTCAGAGAGTATGTTATAAATGGTTGCTTTGTCTTTATTGATGACAACACTCCTTTTGATGTTTGATTCTTTTGGGGCGAGTAGTCCTGCAATGATAAGCAATGCAGCAACTATGGATAACGCGATGAAAGACCATTTAATGAATTTCATGGGTAGTTAATTTATCTTGCAATGTAATCAATTTGGTTAATAGAACAACCGACTCTGCAGGATTAAAATCTGGGTTATTTGGCCTGTATTGTACTGAAAAGGACTAAATCATTATCTACCATCACTTTATTCTTTACGTATTTTCCGTGATAGACTTCTGAATAATTATTGCCGACTGTAACCCGGATTCGCTTATTATCAATAATAAAATCAACAGGCATACTAAAGCCTTTTATATCGGTAATCCAGCGAGCACTGATACTCTGGTGATCAAATCGGTATTCAAGTATAGGTATGGCTGCGTGGTAGAGATATTGTTTAAAAAATGCGGTGTAATCTTTTCCAAAGTATTTGTTCGTGTATTCTATGAAGGCACTTGTGCTTGCATCACGAAACGCAAAGTCTTTTTGTAAAGATTTAACCCAGCCTAAAAACAGAACATCATTTTGAACAATATTACGGAAGGTATGAAGAATCCAAGCTCCTTTATAGTACATGTCATTGTCATCAGCTTCGTAGTTGATATCATAAGGGCCAACGACAGGATGCTCATTTCTGATTTGCCATTGCATATCTTTAAGATATTTGCCCGCAGCAACGGCATCGATAATACATTCAACATAGAGCACCTCAGCATAGGTGCCAAAGCCTTCGTGGAGCCACATATCAGCATTGTCTGTAACAGTCAGCTGATTGCCCCACCACTCGTGAGCAGTCTCGTGCAGTATGATATAGTCAAACCCGGTTGAATGACTTTGTAGATAAGCATTTCCATAACTAATACAACTTTGATGTTCCATACCCCAGTACGAGGTCTCCACCAGCTTGTAGCCATCTCTTATAAAGGGATATGGACCAAAAAAACGCTCGTAACAGCCAAGAATCACCGGTACCTGCTTAAAATGTAAACGGGCTTTTTCTTCGTTATATCGAAGCACATAATAATCAAGAGCCAGTTTTTTTCCGCCGCTTAAAATCGTATCGCTGAAATGGACATAGTCGGCGATGTTGAGGGTGACATTATAATTATTAATAGGATAAGTAATTAACCAGGTAACCTGAATCTTATCTTTAATAACACGTTCTGTTTCTTTTTGCCCATTGGATACACAACTCAGTCCTGCAGGGTGACTTACCGTAACCCGCATGCTGTCGGGTTCATCACTTTGATGATCTTTGCAAGGCCACCAACAAGAGGCTCCGGTTCCCTGACAAGCAACTCCAACCCAATCTTTACTATTTATATCTTTTTCCCATACAAAACCGCCATCCCAAGGTGGATTTATTGCTCGCTGTGGCTTTCCCTGATAATAAATTCGCATCGTATACGATGAGCCTATTTCGCAGTGCATTTTAACAAACACCGCATTGCCATCCCTTCGATATTTCAGTTGATTATTCATACCGACTATACTGTCGATGTTCAGATTAGCAAATAAATCAAGTTGTAGAGAGTCGAATGTATTTAAGGCGCGGAACTGAATTTCATTCGAACCGGCGATGTATTGCCTTTTAGGATTAACATCAATAGTTAAGTGATAATAGTGAATATCATAGCACGATCGCAAACTACTTAGTTTACCGCGCAAGGTATCCGCATGTGTATATTGAGCGTTGGTGCTTTTTAAATAGGAGCTGAATAGGAATAAAGCAAGAAGTAAGCATTTATTAATCATAACCGTAAAAATATTGATTAATTATAGGAATTTCACAATAGGTGTTGTATGATACTAAGGGCTAATTGTATAAATAAATATAGGTATTGAGAGATGTGGCAATGACGAGCCATGCGATATAAGGCAGAATGAATGAGGCTTTTAGATGCATTTGTTTTAGAAATGCATAAAAGGTATACATCTGGAGCATGGTAAGTAATAAAATAAGTATTAATGAAATTGCGGGCAAATGCCAGTAGAAAAAAAACGGATTCCAGGATACATTGAGTATCCATTGAAAACCATAAACAGTAATCAGTAATGACTTATTTAAGACTCGTGGCCATAAGTAACCCATGTATAACGCATAGGTGACCATAACGGTTGTCCAGGCAAATCCAAACACCCAGCCCGGTGGTGTCCAGGGGGCTTTTACTAATTGATTATACCAATCAGATTGCACACCATCAGAGGTAAATAGTCCTCCCAAAGCAAGGGCTGAAAAATTGAGTAATAAAAAAATAGCAGTGTAAATGAACCGTTTCATAATCTAATAGGCTTTTCGTAACATGTCAGCATAGGCATTGGGGAGCGTACTGTCTTCAATGGCCTTTGCGGCTTTTTCAATATCATATTCTAAGCGAATAAATTCAATCTGAATACTGTTCTTATTGTAGTTACTGCTCTGTTCATTTAGCGTAACTAATACATAACAGCATCTGGGATCACCATCTTTAGGTTTACCCAGCGAGCCAATATTTATGGCGTGACGGTATAACGTATGCCCTTCCGACTCATATTCAAAAATTCGGTGATAGGGCTTATGGGTATGACCAAAAAACATGAGATCGACCTCAGCAGTTTCCATGATTCGCATCATACTTTTCTCATCCCGATCTTCAAATAAATATTCATTTATTTTTCGAGGACTACCATGAACCATAAGCAGGAATAACCGGTCCTGATTCAATTGGTATTCAACTTTTATATGTGCGGGTAGTGTACGTAAAAAATTTCGTTCATTTTCAAGTATTAATGAATTGGTTAATGATATGGATTGAGCTCCCATGGCACGCTCCTCATCTGTTTTATATGCACAACCGCAATCATCCGATGCCCGGCCAACACCATAGTCATAATTTCCGGCTATGGTAGGTATACCACGTAAGCGGATTGCCTGAATAACTTCGTTAGGCCATACATTATAGCCTACCAGGTCACCAAGGCAATAAATTGCATCCGGTTTTTTAGTTTGTATATCTTCAAAGAAAGCCTCCAATGCAGGCAGATTTGCGTGTATATCACTGAACAGGGCTATTTTCATTAACTGATTTTTTGTTGATTTAAGAAGTTCCAAATTGGTACGGCCATCAATGCACCAAGTATCGGCGCAAGAATATAGATCCATAAATGCTCAAGATGACCACTGACACAGGCAGGAGAAATTGAACGAGCAGGATTCATACTGGCGCCGCATATTGGTCCGGCAAACATCGCCTCCAAGAGCACAGTTGAACCAATAATAAAACCGGCACTTGGTGCGGTGTCCTTTGAGCCAAAAGCTGTATTTAGTATTACAAGCATTAAACAAAAGGTGAGTATAAGTTCTAAAATAAAGGACTGCACGGTACTGCCTTGAGGTAGGGTAGAACCCAGTAAATTATTGGATGGAAATAAAAGCGTAAGGATAATACTTGCAAAGAATGCCCCTGTTAATTGACTTAAGATATATGGTGCGATCTGTTTTATATCAAATTTGCCTGCTAAGGTCAGCGCAATAGATACAGCAGGATTTAAATGGGCGCCCGAAATACTTCCAAGTGAATAGATCATAGTCATCACAATGAATCCAAATGTTATGGCTATCCCGATGTGTGTGATCACACCATTAGTTTCTTCATTGATGATTATTGCACCCGTGCCACAAAAGACAAGGAAAAATGTGCCAATACATTCTGCTACGTATTTTTTCATTTGGATTTAGCAACAACCACTTCCGGGTTTACAGCCGACCGCAGCTAATTCAGTTCGTTTTATTTTTTGTTTAATAATACCTGTTCCACAAGCATCTTCGGCAAGGCAAGCTGTGTGTTTAGCTATTAATATAAAAGCAGTTCCATCAAAAGCCAGATGATATCTGCCTATCGTTTCGCGCTGATATTCTACCTCTACATCAAGGTCTTCAAGACCGATTAATTTTTCAGAGATAGAAATGATATCAATCAGTTTATGTGGTTTAAGCCTATGATCTAAATCATCAGCATACCACAATTGAAAAGAAACTACATGCTCTTTTCGAATAACTCCGCCACAATCGACAAATTGTTTATTAATTATCCCAACTTCAGTAACATGAACGTGATCGGGAATTGCAAGACCACTATCCAGCCTGAATTGTAAATGCTGAACTGAGGATAGACATTTTTTAAAGAAAGATAATTTCATATGAGTTTAATTTACTTACAACAAGTGTTCTTTTTAGTTTGAAGTTTACTATGAATCTGATTTATGTAGTCTGATAATTTTACGATTGATTTTTCATCAATACAATAACAGATTGAATTACCTTCGATTTCGCCCTTGATCAATCCGGCTTGTTTAAGTTCCTTGAGGTGCTGAGAAATAGTTGGTTGAGAGAGAGGCAGTTCATTTACGATATCTCCACAAATGCATTGATCGTATTTAAGTATGTAATTAATAATTGCTACACGTGCCGGATGTCCGAGTGCCTTTGCAAGTATAGCAATTCCATTTTCCTTTTCGGTAAAGTATTCCGTTTTGCTTGCGCCCATAAACTATTACTATATTGCAATATTACGATAATTGATTAAAAAAAGTAATAATGCTAAAACGAATTAATGTGTTGAGTACCGTTTTTTGATATTTAGAAAAAAACGTTCGTAGCTGATATAGGATAGCCAGGAAATTAATATGGTTGCGATGAATACAATGGAGTAGAGTAAAATATTATATTGCATTAAATTCCCGTCGTAATGAATGTATTTGAATGCTAACATGATGATAAGCCAGTGATAGATATAGATTCCATAAGATATTTTACCAAGAAAACTTGACACTTTTGTATCAATGAGCACCTTTGGGTTATTGACCACGCCAACAATCACTACGCTAAAGATCACGGCAAAGAATTCATCCTGGAAGTAGCTTAGCTTAAATCGAAAGAACCAGAGACCAATTGATAGCAAGATGAACGCTGTTACAAGAATGTAATGACTTATATAATTTACCCACTTTTTTTTTCGGGCTACAGAAAATCCCATGAATGCGCCAATGGCCATACAATTAAATTTAGTACCGTAAAATAGTTTATTGATGAATATTCCAAGCTCTTCTTGGTGCAAATGACGGACATTTATAAATCCGTATACGTGAGGGAATAAGCTGTAAGCAATAAAAAATAGTATTAAACATAGACTCAATCTTTTTTCTGGTAATACATAAAATACCAATGGCCATAAGAGGTAAAATTGTTACTCTAACACTATTGAAAAAATTTGAGGGCTGGATGGCCATACCTGATCAAGAGCATGAGCAATGTTTGGAAATATAGTTAGACATAAAAGAGTTGATTTGAATGTGTAATTCGCTTCTATAAGCAAGTAAGATAATAAAATTATAGCATAGTATAGAGGCCAAATTCGTAATATGCGACGCATATAAAAACTTTTAAACGAGATGTCGCCGGTTTTATCTCTCTCATTGACTAACAGGTGTGTGATCAAGAATCCGCTGAGTACGAAAAATAATATCACGGCAAGATGACTATCAGGGAATAGGATTGAGGAACTCTCTTCCAGACTTGGAATGGACGCATTGTATTTGACATTCTCCACATGTCCCCATACAACAACTAGTGCCGCTATGGCACGGAGTGTATCGAGACCTTTGAAGTAGTTATTCATTGAAGCAGTCTGAATAATAGAATTTAACCTTGCTATGATACAACTAATGTAATAAATATGGTAATTCAATTCGTTTTGTCATAATAGTTTGAGTTAGGGTTAGGAACTTAAGTGCCTGTGGTTTGTTGAGTTCAGTTAATTTTGTATACATAACAGATGCAACGTTTCCTACCATTACTTTTTTTCTCAGCTTTTATCCTAATTATTGACTTATATGCCTGGCAAGCGGTTCGTTACATTAGTGATCATGGCAGTGAATTGGTGCGACGTTTTACAGCCGTTTTTTATTGGTCTATTCCACTTATTGCCTTATCCCTGATGGTTGGCAGTATGTTTACCGATGTATCCGCCTGGCCTGCTTGGTTTCGTGTTTACTTTATCTCAATCATTGTCTTTTTCTACATACTTAAACTGGTAGTTGTTCCTTTTCTACTCATCGACGATGTACAGCGATTTATACGCTGGATTATATTAATCATATCCGATAATCCAAAGTTAGCCGGCGCCACCGGCAAAGGCATATCCCGATTCAAATTCCTGGTTTATTCCGGGGTAGCAATATCAGGCTTCTTGGGTCTTAATTTATTATATGGCATGTTAAGGAATGCATATCGTTACAAACTACACAAGGTAACTGTAGGCGTTCGATTATTGCCCAGGCCATTTCAGAAATTCCGAATTGTACAGATAAGCGATATACATAGTGGCAGTTTTACCCGCAAGGAGCCTGTTGCTGATGCAGTAAATCGTATTAATGAACTGGAACCTGACGTGATTCTTTTTACCGGTGATCTTGTAAATAATGTTGCTTCTGAGGTTATTCCCTTCAAGGGAATATTTTCCGGCTTAAAAGCTAAGTATGGAGTTTTTTCTGTTTTAGGTAATCATGATTATGGTGATTATTATCAGTGGGAGAACCTGGAACAGAAACACGCTAACCTTAAATTACTTGAAGATCTTCAATCTGAAATGGGTTGGAAATTGTTACGAAACAGTCACGAGATAATTGAAATTGACAATCACCGGTTGGCAATCATTGGTGTTGAAAACTGGAGTAGCAAGGCCCGTTTTCCTAAATATGGTAAACTCGACCAGGCCTATGCCGGTGCTCAGGATGCCGATGTTAAAATTCTGATGTCGCATGATCCATCGCACTGGGAAGGAGAGGTGTTGCCGCTTTACAGCGATATTCATCTGATGCTTGCAGGACATACTCACGGCTTTCAGTTTGGTGTAGAAATTCCTGGTTTTAAGTGGAGTCCATCACAATATGTTTATAAACAATGGGCAGGTTTATATAAACAGGATCATCAATACCTCTATGTAAACCGAGGCTTTGGTTTTCTGGGCTATCCCGGCAGAGTGGGTATTTTACCGGAAATAAGTCTGATTGAACTGAAATCAGTCGTAGGTTAATTTCTTATCTGTTTTTTCGATAATTACAGGAACATATCGTTCTATAATTACATTTCGGTGATGTATCTCATGACCACAAATCATATAGGCCAATGCGGCTATGTTAACTTTATTATTATTGGCATTTCCCTCATTAAGCCAAATGTCATTTTCCAAATTGCTGATCAGGGTTATAGTGGCATGTCTTACTGAACCTAGTTCTTCAATAATATCATCCAGTGTTCTTTGATCGCACCTGGAATTTGCAGCATAATGATTTTCATCAAATCCCGGAATGACTCTATGATCTGCTCGTGCAATGGTCAAAATGCGGTATTGGAAAATACGTTCGGTATCACTGATGTGCATCAATACTTCTTTGATACTCCACTTTTTTTCAGCATATCGGAGGTCGCCAAATGTGTTATTGAAGGATAAGACGAGTTGTTGTGTTTCATTGTGGCTTTGATGAAGTTCCTCAATGAGTTGATCTGAGGGAACCTGCGCAAAGTATTGATCATAGTATACGGGATAGGTTCCAGCAGGTGGACGATTGAAAATCTTCATGTTATGGATTTGGTTTATAGAAATAACTCTGGATAAAACCAGGTAACCCCAGTTGTAGTTCACCGTTTCGGATTAGTAATCCGTGATCTTCATATTGACTTGATGTTCCTTTATTGTTGGGATAATTAATGACACCAAGATAGGAGCTGTGCTTGGTGATATATATTCGTCCGTCAGGAGCTAACTGAAAAGAACCCAGTTTGATATCGTTGGTGGTGCCAACTAAAGCCCCGCTGGTCATAATCTGCGCCCCGCTTGGATGATTGACTTCATACTGCATAATATTCTTCTTCCAGTAAATACCCACATACAGATATTCTCCATTCGGTGAAAATTCAAGTCCGTACGCTACGTCTTCATCGGGCGTATAAATCATATGTGGATTGGTAACTTCTCCGGTTGTATTGTTGAAATCGAAAACCTCAAAAAACTTTGAATCAAACATGGTGAGGGCTATACGTTTTCCGTCAGGAGAGAATTTCATTTGACCAATACTATTTGCATCTCTTGAATGACCGCCAAAATGTATGGTTCCAGCTGAACTCATCACCGGAGCACTCACGCCATTTCGGGTTACCAGCCAGGCATAAAAATTATTGGTATTCCAACCGTGAGCCATCACCCATATATCAGTGCCGTTACTGTGTTTTACGGCGGTCAGCTTTTCAGCCGCGGCAGGTAATAATTTGAAATTCTTTTCTATGACTTCACCAAGTCCGGTGTCCCGTCGCATGTCAATCAGTGAATAATGAACACCAACATTAGGAGGACTATCATAAGCCCCGGCATCGGATGTGAACAGATAATACAGGTAGGCGCTACCGGGCTTTGGAATGGCAA
>BJGO01000028.1 GCA_014190535.1 Bacteroidota bacterium
CTCGGCCCTGAACCATATAAGATAAGGAAGGGCACTTCGTTCAGCATAATTCATAAGATATAGCTTATTAAAAAGACTAAGCAGATCGGGTTTGTTTATGTGATGAACAGGTGCATATCTCACATAGGCATCTTTCAAAAGCAGGTTGGCAAACGTATCGAACGAGCCGGATACACCAATTAGTGTATTAATATGTAATTCATTACACCGACTAAATAAATCGTGGAGCACGTTGCGCACGTGCTCCTTTATATTATTTATTTCGTAAATAGATATCGGCTCATTCCTGTGAAATTGATTTTTTAAGACACTTGCCCCAATCGGGAAGCTTTGCTTAAAGAGGATATTTTTTTCAAATGAGAGAACAAACTCCGCGCTTCCTCCACCGATATCCATAATTAAATAGGGTTGATCTCGAATCAGTGAGGCGCTACTCGAATCGAACTGAAGTGCTCGCTGTACTCCGATATAAATATGATGAGCCTCTTCGCTTCCACTAAGTATCGAAACATCAACGCCAATAAACTGACGAACGATTTTACAGAGCACAGAAGCATTTTTAGCCTGTCTGAAAGCCGCGGTTCCGTTTGCAATAATCAGTTCGCACTGAAATTGATTTATTACCTTGCTGTATTGACTCAGAATATCCTTTGCTCGATCGATAGCCGCATTACCTATTTGCTCAATTCCTTGCTCTGCAAGGTATGCCCATTGTTCGTCGCGATGTAAATATGTTGTATGATGAGCGTCAATCCGGGCAATCAGAATATGAAAGGTATTTGTGCCAAGATCTAATATAGCAGCGTTCATAGCTCAGTTAATTTAGGAGTTAAACACTTTTAATAAAAATCCCGCACTCAACTTGTAATGAATGCGGGATAAATTGAGGATAAAAAAATGATTAGGCAAGCTGTACGTTCACAGCATTTAATCCTTTTTTTCCTTGTTGTACATCGAATGTTACGTTGTCGTTTTCGCGAATGTCTTGTTTCAGACCACTCACGTGAACAAAGAATTCTTCTCCGGTTCCGTCTTCTTTGATGAAACCGAATCCTTTGCTCTGATTAAAAAATTTAACTGTTCCTTTTTTCATAATGATTGATTTGTTGTTGATGATTGTTAAGATTGATGTATTAATGATTTTATTAATTATTAAATGGATGTGATTTTATTGTTTCTATGTTTTTATTGATCAACTTAATGATATCCCGCATGTAGGGTTGTTCTTCTGACGTGCAAAAGGAAATTGCCGTTCCGCTTTCTCCGGCGCGCCCGGTTCTGCCTATACGATGAACATAGGTTTCGGCCAACTCGGGTATTTCATAATTAATTACGTGAGAGAGCTTATCTACATCAATGCCGCGCGAGGCAATATCTGTAGCAACCAGTATCCGAATGGAGCGCTCTTTAAATCCTTTTAAAGCTCGTTCGCGTGCACCCTGTGATTTATCGCCATGAATAGATTCCGCTTTTATTCCTCGTTTATTCAGATCCTTGGCAATTCGGTCGGCTCCACGCTTTGTTCTTGTAAAGACCAGGGCATGATCAATGTGATTTTCAACAATAACGTGATGTAAAAGCGGCCTCTTGTTTTCCCTGTTCACGTAGTAAACTGACTGTTTTACAGCTTCTGCCGCTGAGGATACAGGTGTAACACTCACGCGAACCGGTTGTTGTAATAAACCATCAGCAAGCGACTTAATCTCATCGGGAAGTGTGGCTGAGAATAAAAGAGTCTGTTTTTGTGCCGGTAATTTGGATAAGATTTTTTTTATGTCGTGAATAAAACCCATATCCAGCATTCGATCAGCCTCATCCAGCACGAATAATTCAATTTGATTAATGCGAATAATTCCCTGAGACATTAAATCCAGCAATCTGCCCGGAGTAGCAATAAGTATGTCAACGCCCTTTCGCATAGCCTGCGCCTGAGGAACCTGAGATACACCGCCAAACACAACGGTGTGACGCAGATTAAGATTGGCGCCATAGGCGCTAAAATTTTCGCCAATTTGTATGGCCAGCTCGCGCGTGGGAGCAAGAATCAGCGCCCGAATCTGGTTGCCGGAGATACTGCGTCTTTCATAAAGTAATTGTAAAATAGGCAGGGCAAATGCGGCAGTTTTGCCGGTTCCGGTTTGAGCACATCCAAAAAGATCCTTACCATCTAAAATATGAGGTATTGCTTTTTGTTGAATGGGAGTTGGCGTTTGATAGCCCTTTTTCGCTAACGCATTGGTTAGCGGTTCAATAAGTTTTAAATCTGAAAATGTCATTTTTAATGATTAAAGTTTAATGTCCGGCCTGCGAAAAATCGAAATTGATTAATTCGCTTCGAAGAAAAATGTTAAAAACCGTAATGTAAACTTTGATATTACAAAATGCTTTGAGATACATCTCTCTTGTTAGAGTAGTGCAAACATAGGATGAATATTTGGCATCACCTAATTAATTGTTCGGGGAAGTGATGGTACTCGATATATTATTTCCGGACTAAGCTTTCTTAACCTTAGTCGCATTCAGGCCTTTCGGGCCTTTTTCCAGTTCAAAACTCACACGATCTCCGTCCTTAATTTTTTCAATTAAGCCATTGGCGTGAACGAAGTATCGCTCCTGGCTTGAGGAATCTTTTATAAAGCCATATCCTTTGCTTTCATTAAAAAAATCTACCACGCCCAAATGCAAAGAATCAAGTGGCTCGTCTACTCGTTTTGGCACTCCAATAATAATCGTTTCAGCATCAACCTGTTTTTTTAACATTGGGTTTGCGGGTGTGTCTGTAATATTTCCAAACTCATCAACATAGGCGATCATGCTGTCAAATCCGCCCGATCCGGCATTTTGACGCCGCTCCTCCATTTTTTGCTGTTTGTCCTGGCGTTTTTTTAAACGCTTTTTCTCTTTTTCTTTCTTATTATAGGTTTCTTTAGATTTTGCCATGAATTGAATTAAAGGTGATTAATTAAGGCGTCATTAAGATGCCGTGCCGAGATTTAACAAAACCGAAGAAGAGAAACCGAATCTGAAGCGTAAGGCCGGAATGTGCTACGTGAATGAGAGTCGTTGAACTTAAGGGTAATGATTAATTCGGGTATAAAGGTACGGGAATAATAGTTTGAAGAGGTACCGAGTTTAATTATTGAGTGCTATGATTAGAATGAATCATCAATATAAGCACTTGCTTATTTCAAGTATATAACTACATTTGCTATACTCATCGCTTGCAAACTGACACTACCGAACCCTGTGCTGCAACGATAAAACCCGCCGGAATGCAATCCCTGAGCCGGAAGATATACGTGGAGAAGCATATCTCTCAAAACACCTAAATTAATTATATATGAAACACCACACCGGCCCCAATTGCCCCACGTTGCGCACAAGCAGCCGCCACGCTTTGTTTTGCCTCCTTACCGCTCTTGCATGTCTCGCGGGGGGGGTAATCGTTTAATGGCGCAAAACAACCTCAACATCCAATTAACCCCTGTGTACTATGCCGGTAACCATGGCGTTAGTTGCCAGGGAGCCTCTAACGGCAGTATTTCGGCAACGCCTGCCGGAGGTGTTGCACCTTATACCTATATATGGAGCAACGGTGCTACTACCGAGAATATACAAAATTTAAATGCCGGTAATTATAGTATTACCGTAAGCGATGCCGATAACAGCACCGCCACACAATTTGTTACATTAACTCAACCTAATCCATTACAAAGCTCACTCAGCAGCCCTCTATATGGAGTCTATCAAATAAGCGTTTATGGTGCTCAAGCAGGCCAGATAGACCTTGATGTGCAAGGCGGCACTGCCCCCTATAGTTTTTTATGGAGCAATGGCAATACATCGCAACGCCTCTATAATCTTGGAGCCGACAATTACACAGTAACAGTAAGCGATGCCAATGGGTGTACAGCAAGCGATAACAAACAACTAACGCAACCGCAGGAAATGCAGATTAGTGCCATAGAGCCAAGCCTCAAAAGCAACGGCAAGCACCTGAGTTGCGAAGGAACCCATGATGGCGAAATACATTTAACCATTACAGGAGGTGTGCCGCCATACCGCTACAACTGGAGCAATGGCAGCCTCGATGCCGTAAACACTACAGCCGCAGCCGGCACCAACAGTGTAGTGGTAACCGATGCACACGGCGCTACTGTACAGGCAAGCACCGAACTAACAACGCCTGATGCTATATATATAGAACTTGTTTTGTCGGAATTTGCTAACGGATATGCAACAAGCGCATATGCCCACAACGATGGCAGCGTGCAGGTGAGTGTACAAGGCGGCTCTGCGCCATACAGCTACCTATGGAGCAACGATGCCACCACCCAAAACTTGCAACAACTTTATGGAGGTAATTACGAACTCACTGTTACCGACATGATGGGCTGCCGCGCCGAAGAAGTGGCCAAGCTTAAAGAACCTCCTTTTCCGGGTTGGAAATGGGATGGCAATGAAGGACTCAGCGGCAATAACTTTATAGGCACGCTCAACGATGCACCCCTGTTGTTTAAAACCAACGATCAGTCACGTTTACAGATAACAGGCAGCGGAGAAGTAAATGTTTCAAGTTTAGCGGGCAATGGCAATGGCATACTCTATGCCGATGAAGCCGGGCAATTGAAAAAGTGGGATGGAATAACTGCGGTGCAGGGACTGCTCCTCCCGGACTTTGAAGTACTGGGCAACTGTGGCCGCATAGTAAACCCCTGGCAGGAGCTAAACGATGGCAACCATCATATAGTAAAGTGCCCGGTTGAAGATAATGTAGGTATAGGCATAAGCACTACGCCTCGGGCTAAGCTGCATTTGAAAAATAAGTGGGACTATAACTCTAAAAATCTTATGTTGATATTACAGAACGACTATAGTACCACAGGAAATAATGATCCAACAATTCAATTTAATAATGGGAATTATACTGATGTAGAGGGGTTTCCTGCAACTACATCCTGGAATGTCAGCGGTATTGTAAGTGGCTATCCTGCACTATTTAAAATAAGTTATAGAGAACAAGGATATAAAAATTTTGAGGATAATAATATATTCATGATTAAATATAATGGCCAAGTAGGTATAAACTTAAAATTAAATGATCCGAACAATGACTTCCCTCAGGATGAAAACTATAAACTTGCGGTTAATGGAAAAATAATTTGTGAAGAATTAAGAGTTCAAAAAAGCGAGGAGTGGCCCGACTATGTATTTGATAAGGAGTACAGTTTAATGCCCTTAGATTCATTGGAAAAATTTATTAAAGAACATAAACATCTACCAAGCATTCCTAATGCAGAGCAAGTTAATGTTAATGGAATCAATGTATCTGAAATGAACACCCTTTTACTCAAAAAGATTGAAGAACTGACACTTTATATTATAGAGTTGAAGAAGGCTATAAATGATTAGGAATTATTTAAAAAAGAATTTTTTAAATAATAAAAAATACAAAACAGCAAATTATGCATGGTCTGATTTATAAAATAAGAAAATTAATTAGAAATCTATTAACTTACATTCAAGCCGGTAGTGTACTCTTAATATTATACTTGAATGATGCAAATGGTCAATCTGATTTAAAGCTATATCAACAGCAAGGGATTAGCACACTAATAAGCCGTGTGCCAATTATAAAGTTAGAAAGCGGAGTGATTATAAATGAAAGACATAATATTCATCTAGGCTATATTTCGAATTATAACTTAGGTGTTTCTGGTCTATATCATTCTAATTATAAACAACTATATTCAGATGTAAAATATCTTGGTATGAGTAGAAGAATAGTAAGAACTAAATATATAGATATTGGCTTGGGATTAGATTATTTGTTTACTAATTACAAAGCAAAGATTGATACTAATGCTATTCACATTAGATATCAAGGGTTTAGCATTATACCAAATGTGGCATTTAAATTAAATGAACACGTTTTATTAAACGTAGAGGTATTAAATCCTTATTTCTTATTCCGCACAAAAAATATTAACCCCTATGATCCAACAAGAAACGTCGTTTATTGGTTTCACTCTCCATTTGCTTCAATAAGATTTAAATTTTAATTAGTTATGAATAAAATAATCTTACAATTAGTATTTACAATGTTACTGTTTGGCGAATCATATTCACAGAATTTATTAAACAATCCTCATTTACAGTTTGAACAAAACTCAACTGATAATGTCTACCTACCAGATTGGTATATACTATCAAACGGTTATTACATATTCTGTGATATAAATTGCCCTCAAAATTCTACAAATTGTTCTGGGATACCCACCCAGGAATTTAGTTGGGAATTACAAGGTCAAACTACATCGTTTACTACAACACAAGAACCTGTGTCTATTCAGAATTATAACAACAGCTCATATTTGGTATTGGGTAGTATAAATTCATTTGAAACTTGGATTTCGCAAGTATTACCAAATAATTTACTTCCAGGAGCATTGATGTGTTCATTTCAAGTTATCGGTCAATCAAAACAATTAGAATTGACTGAGGGTAATCATATTAAAGAAATGATGACACCTTTTAATAACGATTTTAAGAATTTATATTTTGGTGAACATATAGTTAAAGCAAATTTATTGAAACCTGTCTCACTAAAGGACAAAAAAATGTCTAATGATATAGTGAAAGAAGTAAATATTAATCTTGGAATGAATCCAATAGGCTTTGTAAAGTATAATAAAAATCATACTAATTCAACCCTATTATTAATATCACAGCGATGTATTGAAGGCGAACTTGATTTATATCTTAGAAATAAACTTTCAATTAGCTTTGAGTTAAAATTATTCCAACCCAAAGAGGCAACGTGGGGACCATATCCCTGGAAACAAGAAACTATCATTGACAATAGCAAACAGTTGTCAATTGGAATTAAAAGATTAATGAATAAGCATAATAAGTTTCATCATTACATTAAAGTCAGTTTATTTAAATACTATAGAAATTATACATATATAATCAATAATGCGTTTAAATATACAGACAAATATAGAAAAACAGGCGCAAGTATTGATTACGAATTTTATTATCGCTTAAATAATTATTATAGTATAGGTATCACACCCCCAAATATTAGTTTGTTTTACGAAACTTATTCAAATAATCAGTTTAGTTATTGGCTTGATGCTCCTTTAATTAATTTAAAAATTAAAATATGAAAATTACATTTTTAATAACCCTTGGTCTGACCTACTTAAACATAGCTTATTCGCAAAACTTACTTTCAAATGGTCATTTAGTAAATCAAATTTTGCCTGTTAATAATAATGCACCAACGGATCCTTGGGTATCATTCTCACCTTTTAGTATATGTTATCCAGAATGTAATGAAGTATGGCCAAGTTTGTGCGGTGGTGTGCCATCTCAATATTTCTTACAATGGCAACCCAATAATACCCAACCAACCGAATATCTGAGCTCTCAAATTCCTCTTCAAATTACTGGATTTATTAATGAAACATATGTCTGCCTAGGTGCTAATTATGACACTAATGGTTCGTTATCTCAAACACTTTCAACAAATTTATTACCAGGTGCTACATATAATGTATCATTTTATTCTAGTCTTTGTGATATGTCAGAGGGTAAAATGTTTATTGAAGTAGGTTTAACATCAGGTTCACATGCTTGGTATGATAGAATATCTAATATTGATGGACTTCAAGGTGAAAAACGAACGATCGAGGATAAACAAAATTGGGAAGTACACTCTTTTCAATTTACAGTTCCGTGCAGTCTTTCAAATCTAAATACAATTATAATACGGGCAAGTGTACCAACATTCCCTCCGATTACTTTAAATAGATTTTTATACATAGATGAGATAGAATTAACCCTTGTAGAAGCGCCTGTAATATGCTACCCGGAATTTTATGAGCCAATACCGGATCCTATTTTTTCCGGTCAGGCATGTCAGGATGCTCCATTTACAATATTTAACATCAGTAATACTAAACAGATTAAGCTTACTATAGGATCATTAGCTGCAAACGGAAGTATTGGTGCCGTTTATTCAGATCAAATAATTGATTTTCCAAGTAAGATTTATGTGTCAACTAATTCATTTCCAAATGCAATTTTGAATAATACCAATCCAACTTGGTTAGCATATAAAGCTACCCTTTATAACGATTGTTATACTAAGGAATACGAGGGTAATTTTTTATACTCATACAGCAGTCTATGTGAGGAATCAACTTATCAAGAAGATATGCATTCAATTTTGCATTCGCCATTACCATGTTGCATAACAGATATCGTTTATGCTAATGAGTCTCTAAACATAGACCCACACAATCCATCCACACCAATGGTTATTAATGCTGCTAATTCAATAACATTTTTAGAAAACGTAGATATTAATCAAACACTTGAATTCACACATCTTGTATTTAATGCGGGGCATGTGATAGATATTAAAGAATTGACACAAGTTGGTGATCCTGATAAAATGAGGCTTGATTTTATTATTCAGCCGTGTAGCGATAGAATTGATGAAGAGGTATTTAACATAGAATCTAATGAGATCTCATCGAATTTACAGCATAATAATAGAGACATTTATATATTTCCTAACCCGGCAATGAACGTAATGCATATAGAGTATCTAATTAGAGTTAATGAATTATTTACTATTAATCTTTATGACATTAGTGGTCGAAACCTAAAGCAGGTACACATAACTAACGAAGATAAAAAATTCCATACAATAGATATAAGTGATGTCGTTGACGGTATATATATTGTTGAGCTTATTCATAATAATGAAAAGAAATATGGCAAACTGATAATTCAAAGATAGAGTTATGTTGTCTTATTTATTTAAACACCAAGCACATCATCAAATGCCCAATAAAAAACAATGTAGGAGTAGATATAACACTAGGCCGCGGGCTGAGCATTTGAAAAAACAAAGCCCCACCAATGGCAAAAACCTGATGCTGATGCTCAAAAACGAGTACAGTACCGGCAGCAACGAGCCCACCATACAGTTTAATAATGGTGCCTATACCGATGGCATAGCCAATGTATTTTGGAATGTGGGGGCACAGGTGTCGGGTGCGCCAATATGTTTTAGAATAAGCTACCGCGAAAACGGCATTGCCGACGGCAACGAGCAGGAATTTTTCAGGATTAACAATAATGGAAATGTGGGGATAGGCACC
Source organism: Bacteroidota bacterium (assembly GCA_014190535.1). Lineage (GTDB taxonomy): Bacteria > Bacteroidota > Bacteroidia > Chitinophagales > UBA10324 > BJGO01. The sequence continues at coordinate 9,180 of BJGO01000028.1, forward strand.
AGCATACCCGACAACAGCTATAAGCTAATTGTAAATGGCAGCATACGAGCCAAAGAAATACGAGTAAACACCGGCTGGAGCGATTTTGTATTTGAAAAAGAGTATATATTGATGCCTCTGAAAGATGTGGAACAGTTTATACTACTACACAAGCATTTGCCTGATATACCCGATGCACAAACGGTAGAAGCTAACGGCATAGAGTTGGGCAATATGAATAAACTACTGTTGCAAAAGATAGAAGAACTCACACTGTATATGATACAGTTAGAGAAAAAGATTAACGAACTTGAAAATAAATAGGAGGGGTTATGAAAAAGATATGGATAATCCTAATTGCATTATTAATACAGACAGTAATTGCAAACGCACAAACAGACCCCTTAACAGAATTAAAGATAGATGCAGAATTAGAAATGAAATACTGGCAATATCGCTACCGTTTTTTGGGAGATGATAATGACAGAGATAACTATCCCGGGTTTATTTCTGTTGGTAATGGTCCCGGTCAAAGTTTGCCGATTGATGCACGAAATAAATTTATTAGTAATCAAGGATGGTACTTAAGTCACGACAATCATTCAAACCCGATAGTTTATAATCCTAATAATCCAGAAAGTCAATTACTCTTTGGATGCTTCAGTATGGGAGATGCTACAACTGATTTGGGTAATTATTTGGCTGTACTGGCCACTGAATGGAAGTTGACAAAAAATAACAATATGCCAACCGATGCAACAGAGCTTGAAATTTATTATGCATTAAGAACCATTAACAGGTTGGATTCAATTCAAGAAACTATTTATGGTTGCCCGCCATCAATTAATGGTTTTATAGCTCGAGATGATGCAAGAAGTAGTTTTGAATGTGAAGCTAACGTACACGAAAATTCAAATGGCGCGCATTACAGACTCTCTAAGAGCTAGTGGCATATTCATATGGACTGTGGTAGAGCGGTATTGCCAATGTTTATGGTGAGAATATAAGTAATGGTGTGGCGATATAGTTACCAACACCAACATATGTCTAGTATTCGTTTAGTGTTTTGTCTTCATAGTATATCTCCTCATAAAATAGGCGATAACCAAACTGCCGAGCACGGTGGGCAGCAACCACGGAACCCAGTAGGGTTTTATCTGAACATTAACGACCAAGAAAGCTGTAGTGGTGGCAATATAAGAGCCGGTCATGCGGCCAATGTGCATTTGCAGCCAGTTTACTTTTTTAGGCGGAATACTGCGTGAGCGATAAAAGAGAATATAATCCTGCAAGCCCATTAGTACCGTGATGCTGCCGAAAATGATTAAGACGATTTCAAGTTGGGCTATCATCCAAGCGCCGGTAATCATAGCAGCTATACAGGCAACCCAATCGAACCAAAGGGCTATAAACTTGCGATTATGGAGTGCACGCCAACCGGTAAACATCATATATAAAGTGAATACACCGATGCTGAATAAAAAAGAATTGGGCTTGAGCGAACACATGACTAATGCTGCTATGACAGCGAGCAACATAAAACCTAAATAAGTTTTGCCGGACACCTTGTGTAGTCGTCGGCCCTTTGTTGTGGTTAGGGCTACCAGCCCGGCCATAAGTGAAGCCCCGCCGCTGAGTATATGTGCAAATAATATGTATGGATAGAGTTGTTCGGAATTCACCGAGGCAATGTAATCAGAATATTCATCACGCGGGTTCCACGCCGGTGTATTTGGATATGGATTGACGAGGGCAACCCTTACATTTACGCCACAGATAAATTATACCTCATGAAAAAATTCATACTATTATTAACCCTCTTCGTTTATGCCCTATCGTCGAATGCCCAGGAAGCACGGCTTTTACGCTTTCCTACCATACATAACGATCAGGTGGTGTTCAGCTATGCCGGCGATTTATACAGCGTGAATAAAAATGGCGGTACGGCTATGCGACTGACTTCGCACCTGGGGTATGATATGTTTGCCCGTTTTTCGCCGGATGGAAAAAACATTGCCTTTAGTGCGCAGTACGACGGAAACACCGAAGTGTATGTGATACCGAATACCGGAGGAGAACCGCGACGATTAACCTACACGGCCACATTAAATCGTGATGACCTGAGCGATCGTATGGGGCCCAACAATATTGTGATGACTTGGCGCGATAACAAGAGTATAGTATATCGTAGTCGCAAACAATCCTTTAATGATTTTAAAGGCCAATTATTTATAGCCAACATCAACGGCGGATTGAGCGAAGATCTGCCTTTGCCTACCGGAGGTTTCTGTTCGTATAATGCCGATCAATCCAAACTGGCGTACAATCGTATTTTCCGCGAGTTCAGGACATGGAAATATTATCAGGGCGGTATGGCCGATGATATCTGGATATATGATTTCAAAACCAAACAAACGATTAACATCACCAATAATAAAGCACAGGATATACAACCGATGTGGTTTGGCGATCGCATTTATTTCCTCAGCGACCGCGACCGCACGATGAATTTGTTTTGCTATGATGTGAACACCAGGCAAACACGTAAGGTTACCAACTACACGGATTATGATATTAAGTTTCCGTCGGCAGGCAATAATGCCATAGTGTTTGAGCGTGGCGGTTATTTATATGTGATGGATGTGCCCTCGGAGACCATTAAAAAAATTGATATCATACTCAACAGCGATAACATTTATAGTCGCAGCAATTTAATTGATGCGTCTAAATTTATAGAGAGTGTTAGCATAGGCAGCGACGGGGCACGATTGGTATCGGTGGCACGCGGCGATGTGCTTACCCTACCGGCAGAGAGCGGCATTACCCGTAATATTTCACAAACATCGGGCGCACACGAGCGCAATGCGGTGTGGAGTCCCGATGGCAAATACATTGCATTTATCAGTGATGTGAGCGGCGAAGATGAGATCTACATTCAGGTGCCCGACGGACAAAGCAAACCACAGCAAATAACGACGAACGGCGATGTATATAAATATGAATTGGAATGGAGCCCCGACTCAAAGAAGATCTTGTGGGGAGATAAAAAACATCGTTTGCAATATGTGGACATTGAAAGCAAGAAAGTAACAGTAATTGATAACTCCGACTGGGCGGAGTTCCGCGACTATAGCTGGAGTCCCGACAGTAAGTGGGTGGCATACACCAAAGATGTGGAATACAATAAAGACAAGATTTATCTGCAAAACATAGTTACACTGCAAAAGACAGAAGCTACAGACGGATGGTTTGATTCCTATAATCCATTGTTCAGCAGCGACGGTAAATATTTATTCTTCATATCGCGCCGCGATTTTAATCCTACATTTTCGAACACCGATTTTCAAATCAGTTATAATGATCTGGAGCGGCCGTATATGATTGTATTATCTAAATCAACCACTAATCCTTTTGCGCCGGTGAATGATGATGTGAAGGTGAAGAAGGAACCGGAGGCGGACAACAAAACATCGAATGATAAAAACAAAGACAGCAAAAAGCCCGAAGAGAAAAAAGAAGAAACGGTAAAAGACATAGTGATTGATGCAGAAGGATTAATGAGCCGCACGTTGATGATTGATGTGGATGCGGGCAATTATTCCAATCTGCAATCGGCGGGAGATAAACTTTATTATATGTTTTCGAAAACAGGAGAGAAGCGCCGTATGATGTTATATGATTTCAAACAAAAGAAACAAACCGAATTAGGCGAAGCCGGATATTTTGAGCTGAGTGCTGATTTAAAGAAGATGCTGGTGAAGAAAGGAGAGAGTTATTATGTGATTGATTTGCCAACGTCAAAATTGGATTTAACCAAGGCGGTGGATTTATCGAATATGAAATGGATGGTGAACAAGAAAGAAGAGTGGGAGCAGATATACAACGAAAGCTGGCGACAGATGCGCGATTTCTTTTATGCGCCTAACATGCATGGCGTGGACTGGAAAGCGATGAGAGAAAAATATGCGGTGATGTTGCCGTATGTGAATCATCGGATGGATTTAACTTATCTGATTGGCGAATTGATTGGCGAGCTGAATGTGGGGCATGCCTACACCGGCGGCGGCGATGTGCCTAAGGTGGAACGAATTAAACTTGGCCTGTTGGGCGCCAAGCTTACTCGTGATGCAAGCGGGTATTACCGTATAGATAAAATATTGCAGGGAGCCAATTTCAGTAAAGACCTTCGTTCGCCGCTTACCGAAGTGGGGGTGAATGTGAAGGCCGGTGATTACATCATAGCGGTTAACGGCAAAGCAACGAATACGGTAAATGATATCTATGAATTGCTGGTGAACACGGCGGATAAACAAGTGGAGTTGATGGTTAATACAAAAGCCGGTACCGATGGTGCGCGCAAAGTAATTGTGGTTCCGCTGACCGACGAGAGCAAATTGTATTACTACAATTGGGTGCAGCGCAATATTAAATATGTGGACTCGGTGAGCAATGGTAAGATTGGTTACCTGCACGTGCCTAATATGGGAGTGGAAGGATTGAACGAGTTCATGAAATACTTCTATCCGCAGATGAACAAGAAGGCTTTAATCATAGACGATCGCGGCAACGGCGGCGGATTTGTATCTCCATTAATAACGGAACGATTGAACCAAAAACTGGTGTACTATGAATTTATGAGAAACGCTATGGGCAAGCCGGACCCTGATGGACAATATGGTCCCAAGGTATTATTGCTCGATCATTACTCGGCGAGCGATGGCGATATTTTTCCGTATCGTTTCAAAAAATATCAGTTGGGTAAAACTATCGGTACGCGCAGCTGGGGTGGTGTGGTAGGCATCAGAGGATCACTGCCCTTTGTGGATGGTGGTATTCTGAATCGTCCGGAGTTTGCGCCGTATCTGGCTGACGGTTTTGTGATAGAAGGATATGGCGTGGACCCTGATATTGAAATTGAAAATGATCCGGCAAGAGAATATGCGGGAATCGATGATCAGTTAAATAAAGCGATTGAGGTGTTGCTTGACGAATTGAAAACAAAGGAGCAAACCACCCCACCAATACCGACATATCCTAACAAGAGTAAGTAATTAAAAAAAACAGAACTATTTTCGTAAAAAACAAAAAAATTACATTATGAAATTTAAATTAATAGCACTGCTCATATTAATGAGTGGGTTACAATCTATTGCTCAGGAAATTCCTAAAGACTGGATGCTTAAATCTCCCGTAGACGGCGTATATGGCATGGACGTAGATGGGGCTTACAAATTTTTATCCGGCAAGAAGTCAACAACGGTAATTGTTGCCATTATTGATTCCGGAGTTGAAACAGATCATCCCGATTTAAAGGATAATATCTGGGTGAATACAAAAGAAATAGCTAACAACGGCAAGGATGATGATGGAAATGGCTATGTTGATGATATCAACGGTTGGGACTTTATTGGCGGTAAAGAACAGGATGTTCATCACGACACCTATGAGATTTGCCGTTTGTATAAACTGTATTCTGAAAAATTTGCCTCAGCGAACACCAACTCATTGGGCGGCGACGATAAGTTGAATTATGCGGAGTATCAGAAGCTGAAGCCCATATTTGAAAATGATAAAAAAGAAGCGGATGAGCAATTTGAATTTTACAACCAATTGTATTCCTCAATTACCAGATTACAAACCGAGATGGGAATTAAAGAACCCACAATGAATGATTTGGATCGCTTTAAAACCGAGGATAAGCAGTTGGCAACAGCTAAATTGATATTGCAATCGATTTTAAGTAAAGGAAACAGCGTAAGCGAAGTGGTATACGAACTGGAACAAGGGAAATCGTACTTTGAGGGCAAGTCAAAATATGGATTAAATCCTGACTATAATCCACGCACTATCGTTGGAGATAATTATGAAGATGCAAGTGAGCGCTATTATGGTAATAATGAGGTGGAAGGCCCCGATGCCATGCATGGTACGCACGTTAGCGGTATAGTTGGTGCAGTTCGTAATAATAGCGTCGGTATTGATGGCATTTGTGAAAATGTTAAAATAATGGCCATACGCGCTGTGCCAGATGGCGATGAGCGTGATAAAGATGTTGCCAATGCCATTTTATATGCTGTAAATAATGGCGCCAAGGTGATAAATATGAGTTTTGGTAAACAATATGTATACAATAAAAAAGTCGTAGATGATGCAATTAAATATGCAATGAGCAAGGATGTGTTATTGATTCACGGTGCGGGAAATGATGCGCTCAACTGTGATGACGTTAAGGTATATCCAAATGATCAGATGCTTGATAATGCTATTGTAACTAATTTCCTCAATATTGGAGCTAATGATATGAGCGGCAATACGGCCTCTTTTTCTAACTATGGTAGGAACAATGTTGATGTATTCGCCCCGGGTGTTCGTATATACTCCACAATGATTGATTATAAATATGAATACTTAGACGGAACAAGTATGGCGTCGCCGGCGGCTTGTGGTGTCGCGGCCCTTATTCGTTCATACTACCCTGAACTTTCAGCGGCACAGGTTAAAGAGATTATTATTGCCTCAGCGTATAAGCCCAAAATGAAGGTATCCTTACCGGGAAGCGAAAAGAAAAAAACAACATATAAAAAACTGTGTAAAAGCGGTGGCTTGGTGAATGCGTTAAATGCTGTTAAAATGGCAGATGGTGTTGTAAAATAAAAAGCAATCTTCGTTATGCAAAAAAGCCTCTGCAAGAGGCTTTTTTTATTTATAATCGGTGCATAATTTTTCAGTACTTCGCATAACTATTCCATTAATCATTGAAAATTCTCATTCTCTGCAATGACTTTCCGCCGCTAAATTCTATCGGAGCACAGCGCCCATGGTATTGGTACAAGTACTTAAGTAAACTGGGCATTGATCCGGTGGTGATTACAAAAAACTGGAAAGGACATTCTTCAACTCGAGAAGATATTGTCAGAAATGTTGGTGATCAGAGAGAAATCATTGAACATCATGATGAAGGAGTTATTGTGCGCGCCCCAATACTGTTAACCCCATCTGAGAAAATGTTGTTGAAATATGGCGCTGAAAGCCACGTGTTTCGCAGGAGAATCCTAACAGTATTTAACAAGATATTTTCATTTGTTTCTATAAAATTTGATAGCCACCAATCGATTTATAAAGCCGCGGACAACTATCTTAAAGCAAATAAAGTAGATGCCATACTTGCAACCGGAGAGCCTTTTGTGTTATTTCGTCAAGCCAGTTTGCTCAGTAAAAAATATAAGATACCATGGGTTGCTGATTATCGCGATGGCTGGTATTTGAATTATGTTACACGACAACAAAAAGGCATATTATCAAAAGGGTTACGTGAATTCGAGAAACTTATTGAGAAGCGAGTAATTAAAAATGTCCATTCAATCATATCTGTTGATCCCATACTGGCAAACGCATTGGGCAAAATGCATAATAAACCCTTCGAAATCATTTATAATGGTTTTGAATCCTTTCACCCGGCATTAGAAAGTCCATCTGCGAATTTGCCCTTGATCTTAACCCATAGTGGTACTCTAACGACAGGACAGCGAGCGGAGGTTCTGTTGCAGGCCGTTCGGGAGTTGTTGGCGGAGGGTAAAATAAGCAATGATGAAATTTGCCTAAAATGGATTGGTCTGGAGTATTTTCCTGATCAACTTAAGCGAATCAGATCATATGAGGGGATTCCTTCTGTGTGTATTCACACTACACCAAGGTTAAGCAGGCAGGATGTTGTACGCATCAATCAAGCTTCAGACTACCTGCTGATTTTTTCCGACAAGAAGTTTAAATGGATTAGTGCAAAAGCCTTTGAGTATATAGCTTGTAAAAGGCCCATACTGTTGATGCCGGATGATTATTCCATTATGGCTTCCTTCATTAAAAAACTTAATGCGGGCATAGTCCTGGACGACATAGAAACAATTAAATTGTTTTTGGTTAAAGCAATTGAAAAAAAGCGAAAAAAAAGTGGAATCATTCAAAGTGAATTGTCTGAAACGGAAGCAGTACGATTTACCCGATATGAGCAAACCAAAAAATTGGCAGATTATTTAATTAAACACTTGCATAATTAATTTAATTTGTTCAAATTCACATACAACAAATAATTAATCATTGAATATCCGGGATTTTATTTTTTTAACAATAAATAAATCGGGGTTCCGTAAGGCGCTTTATTCCAAAAAGCGAGGGCAGGTTATTACCATTCTAAACCTGCATCGAATCAGCGAAGAAGAAAATTATTTTTGGCAACCACTACATCCGAATAATTTTGAGGAGCTGGTTAAATATGTAACGCGCAATTATAATGTAATTCATTTCTCAGATATAGTTGATTTAAGTAGGAGCAAAAACGAAAAACCACCCTTAATTCTCAGTTTTGATGATGGCTATTTTGACTTTGTACACCATGCGATTCCTGTTTTAAATAAGTATCAGTGCAAGAGTAATCACAACATCGTTATCGATTGTGTAGAGAGAAATGCTACGATATGGACACAGCATCTTAATCATATTTTTAACGAGCTCCGAAACAGGGAACATGTTGGCACTATTGAATTCGAAGGTGTTCGATTTGATTGTAATGGAAATAAAACGAAATGGGAACAGACCTATATCGGAGTATTTTATCATTTGATGCATATGAAACATTCATTTAGAAAAGATTTTATTGCTTTTTGCTATCAAACAGCGTTTATAAATCCTCCTAATATAAAAATGATGAATTGGGATGATATACGTAATTGCGTACGAAGTGGAGTTGAAATAGGAAATCACACGTACACACACGATTCATTTGCCAGCGAAATAACTAAAGAGGAACTTAACCGGGAAGTCATCGAATCTAAAAAAATCATTGAATCTCAAACAGGCAAACCTTGTACGATATTCTCTTTTCCCAATGGTCAGTTTAATGATAACGTGCTGAATACGGTTCTTAATGCCGGTTATGATTTTTTATTATTCGCTGACAATAAGTTTCAGACAAAATCGGCTCAGAAATCTTCAAATGGGCCTGATTTTATCTCGCGCATTAATATCATCAATGAATCTATAGATGAAATGATGTTACGAGTCGAGGGGTTTCACAATTTCCAGCGTAAGCGATTAAATTCTGGAACTCAATTAGGATAAATATTTTTTAATAATTTCTGATAGTTGTCTGCTTCGCTCTTTTCTTGAAAATGAATTAATCTCTGCTTGTGTTATAGAGGTGACAATCTCTTTATCCTTCTTATATTCTAAATAGAATCGAGTGAATAGAGAAAGCATGTCGTCCGCATTATGAGCAAAATATTGAATATCTCGATTAGGCATAAAGTAAACATCATCAGTAGGAGTGGTTTCAACCACAACAGTCGGGCGCTTTGAAGCGGCATAACCAAAAGTTTTTACCGGGAGAACCATCGATTGGTTTCGCGGTATAAAGTTTAACAAGACATGGGCTTGCTGATGTAGAACAGCGGACTCACTGGCCGTTACGCGAGTATTAATTTTTATGTAATCAGGATATTCAACAGAAAGCTTATAAATAGTATCATATGCTTGGTTTTTTTGCAGTTCAATTCCAACAAAAATAAATTGCTTATCCTTCTCGGGATACTGTTCTATGAATGCTTTAAACGCCTTCTCGAAAATAGTAATGTAGGAGAAATTGTATAATATACCGGTATAGCATACTGTAAAAAAGCTGTTCTGTTTTATCTCGCAATCATAAAGAGAAGTGTCGACACCATTAGGAATAAGATAACCTTTCTTGTTAATTGTTTCTGCTATTTTAACAGATAAAAAAGGGGTAACCGTTGTAAGAAATAAGATGTTCTTTGTAAATCTTTTTTCAATAAACAGTTCAACGGCATTCAAGAGTCGATAGAACAATGAATCATTATTGCGAGTATAACTGTCTGCCCAACCATCTCGGTAATCGGCAATCCAGGGAACATTAAACCTTTTGTTTAATAAATAGGCATATCGAAAAAGTACAAAGGGTTTGCCCGTAGCGATGATAAGGTCAACAGATTCTTTTTTTAGCAGTTTAACGGCCTCACGATAGATATCAGCTGACGGGTCTAGTTTAAGTGAGAAATATTGTCCGAGGTATATTGTAAACGAAATAAATTTCCGGATGATTGAAAAATGATTTTTGCCCTGCTTAATAACCAGTCGATCTCTGAGCGTTGATTTATATGGGACTTGTATTAAGCGACCTTGTTCAGTTGAAGTATCAGATATAGTTTCACAAGAGGAACTTTTGAGCATGTCCTCCGGCGTTTTTAATCCCACGTCCCAATGCCGTGTAATAACGATAGGATATAAGCCAAACTCGTGAAAATGTTTTAGCCATGAATATGGTCTTTGCCCACCAACAGAGGTATTAGGGGGAAAATCATAGGCTAAAATCAATACTTTTTTCATTGATGTAAAAGTAAATTATTCTTTAAAGTATATTCTCGTAATCAAAACTTAATATTGCCCTATGTGTGGCATAGCCGGTCATTACTGCAATTATCACGTCGATCAATCCGTTATTAAACGAATGACCGATGCCATTGCCCATCGAGGCCCTGATGCAGAGGGGTTTTACTATAATGACCATGTAGCTCTTGGACACAGAAGGTTAAGCATTATTGATTTAAGCTCGGCGGCAAATCAACCGATGCACTCTACAGATGGTCGTTGGATTATTGTATTTAATGGCGAGGTATATAATTATAGTGAAGTGGCAACAGCTCTGAATCTCATCTTAAGAACACATTCTGATACCGAAGTCATTCTGGAGAGTTTTGTTCAGTTAGGTATAGATGCGATATCAAAATGGAACGGCATGTTTGCGATAGCATTATACGATACCGTTAGATCAAGACTATATTTAATTCGTGATCGACTGGGCGTAAAGCCACTATACTACTACTTCGTCAATGGAGATTTATACTTTGCATCGGAATTAAAATCGCTTACAAGTTGTAGTGTTGTTCAAAAAAATCTAAGTATAAATTATAGTGCCATTCGCTCATTCTTGCAATTGGGCTATATTCCGGGACCAGCTACAATTTATAACGAAATACATAAACTTCCGGCCGGTAGCTATGCTGAATTTAATGGCCAAACATTTCACATAACACCCTACTGGAGTGCAGAAGAACAATTTTATCCCACAACAATAACTAATGAGGATGACGCCCTTCTTAAATTGGAGGAATTATTAACCTCTTCGGTTAAATACCGCATGATTGCCGACGTGCCATATGGTTCGTTCTTGAGTGGTGGCATAGATAGTAGTTTGATCACTGCGCTATCCCAAAGATTGTCTGATAAGCCCATCAAAACGTTTTCCATCGCGTTTAACGAATCCAGATTTAATGAGGCGCAATACGCCAGAGCGGTTGCATCTCATTTAAGAACGGATCACCACGAGTTTACCGTTACAGAAAGTGAGGCTCTTGATTTGGTTGAAACCATGCTCGACGCCTATGATGAGCCTTATGCTGATTCATCCGGTATACCGACCATGCTTGTTTCAAAACTTGCAAGACAAAAAGTAACCATGGTGCTAAGTGGCGATGGCGGCGACGAGTTGTTTATGGGATACGGCGCATATCAATGGGCGGATCGACTGAGTCAATCGTATATTAAGTTGGCTCATAACCCAATTGCTCAATTGCTCAAACTAGGCAATGAGCGGATGCAGAGGGCCTCACACGTTTTTGATTTCGACAACGCTAATACACTTCCCGAGCATATATTTTCCCAGGAACAATATTTGTTTTCTAACAAAGAATTAAATAGGCTCCTGAAATTTCATAACAATCCGATAGC
>BJGO01000029.1 GCA_014190535.1 Bacteroidota bacterium
TGCATCCCTGGGCGCCGACTTTCAGAATATTACCAATGAAGAAAAAAAGAAATTAGGAATAAACGGTGGCGTTAAAATTGCCAAGCTGTATGATGGAAAACTGGCAAAAAACACAGTTATACGTGATGGATTTATCATCACCAAGATTGATAATAAACCGGTTAACAATGTTGACGAATTAAAAACAGCACTCCAAAACAAAGCCGGACAGGGTGTAATGATCGAGGGGACCTACCCCAACTACTCAGGCACCTACTTCTACGCATTCAGAATGTAGTAAATACTAATTAAAGGGTTTTAGCTTTTCAGTTTAAGCACCTTGCATAATCCTGCAAGGTGCTTTTTTTTTGTTCGAATCAATTCTGTATGTATTAGGTTTGATGAAAATTTAACTCTTTGTCTTTTTCATTCAATCATAGTTCATCTGTTTTTATTACCTGCCCTTTCAAAACATCAACTCTTTGTGCCGCCGAGGTAGAAAAACTTGGCTATAAGGTTGATCAGATTAAAGACAATGCCATTACCATTCAGGCCACGCTGAAGGATTGCATCAAATTAAATATGAACCTAAGAACAGCCAGCAAAGTACTCTGGCTCTTGTTTGAGGGCAAAGCATCTAATGCTGAGGAACTATATAGATTAGTCCAAACGTACGACTGGGAGCTATTGATGACTGTGGACGGCTATTTTTCCATCCAGTCGTTTACACAAAACAGTACAATAAATAACACCTTGTTTACCAATCTGAAGGTGAAAGATGCCATAGCCGATTTCTTCATAAAGAAATATAACAAACGTCCGGACAGCGGGCCAGAAAATCGAGGCCTTCAGTTATATATTTATTGGATTGCCGATCAGGTTCGTATATATATAGACACCAGTGGCGATACGTTAGCCAGACACGGCTACAGAAAAATACCACTTAAAGCACCTTTACAAGAAAATCTTGCCGCGGCTATCATCCTAGCAACCAATTGGGATTTAAAAAGTCCTTTCATCAATCCGATGTGCGGCAGTGGCACCCTGGCTATTGAAGCCGCCATGATGATGACCAACCGGGTTCCGGGATTAATTAAAAAAGATTATGCATTTCAACGCTTAAAGGGTTACAGCGACGAATGGTACCGCGACGAACAAATAGCCTGTCGAATGGCCGTAAGCCATGACGTGTTATCGCCTGTTATTGCCTCAGATCTATCAGCAGATGCCATTCGCAGCGCTAAGATTAATGCTTCACTCGCCGGGCTTGATACTAAAATTAAATTTCAGCAATGTCCGTTTGAGGAAACGATGATACCCGAGGAAAAAGGGATAATCATTATTAATCCTCCATACGGAGAGCGAATTGGAGAAGAACAGGATTTGAAATTACTCTATAAAAAAATCGGTGATTTCTTCAAAACCCGCTGCAAAGGATATAAAGGATATGTATTTACAGGTAATCCCGAACTGGCTAAATATATTGGATTGAAACCTTCAAAGAAGATACCTTTCTTTAATGCCAAGATAGAATGCAGATTGCTGGCATTTGACATCTATGAGGGCAGTAAAAAACAGTTCACTTAATACATATCAATAATTTTGATTTAATATGTTAACGAATAAGTTAATTTATTCGTATTTCATTGAACTCAAATACTATATTTGGGTTCTAATCTTTAACATCAACAACATGTCTTTTATTACCCGTCAATTTGCATTAATAGCCACACTTTGTTTAATGTCATTTGGGCTTTTTGCTCAGGAGAGCAATCGTGTTCCCGGAGAATTACTGATTTCCATCAAGGTTGGTTTTAACGGAAAACAACTGGAAGAATCTTTTAACCTATACAGCCCCGACAAGATCACCTTGCAGGAGCGTTTAATGCCTGACTTTAACATCTATCGGTTTAGCTTTAATGAAAACAGTGAAAATCCCCTACGCATACTAAACCTAATCAAACAACACGCTTATGTAGATGTTGCACAATTCAATCACCAGGTTCAGTTGCGCGTAACAACGCCAAATGATGCCAGTTTCACACAACAGTGGTCTCTAAATAACACCGGACAGAATGGTGGGACTAACGATGCAGACATCGATGCGGTAGAGGCTTGGGATATTACAACCGGAGGTACAACCGTTACCGGCGACACCATCGTTGTGGCTGTTATTGACGGCGGTTTTCAGTTAAATCATCCTGACCTTCAACAAAACTTTTATACAAACTATCAGGAGATTGCCGGAAATGGTATTGATGATGATAATAATGGCTACGTAGATGATATAAACGGTTGGAATGCATTTAACGACAATGGTACTATTCCATCTGATCAGCACGGTACTCACGTGAGTGGCATAATCGGTGCCCGAGGTAATAACAGCACCGGAGTAGCCGGAGTAAACTGGAACGTAAAGGTTATGGGTATAGCCGGCTCCACTGGTTCCGAGGCAACAGTAATCAAGGCTTATGGTTACGCCGCTACTATGCGTAAACTATACAATCAAACCAACGGTGCCAAAGGGGCATATGTAGTTGCAACAAATTCATCGTTTGGTGTTGACTTAGCCAACCCAAATAACTATCCTTTGTGGTGTGCCTTTTATGATACTTTAGGTAAATATGGTATTCTGAGCGCAGGAGCTACTGCCAATGCAAACTACAACATAGATACGCAGGGTGACATACCAACTGCTTGTCCAAGTAACTTTTTAATTTCAGTAACCAATACAACCAATACGGATGCAAAAAACAGCAGTTGCGGTTATGGTGCTACTACAATTGATCTGGGCTCACCCGGTACCAGTGTCTACAATACCGTAACGAACAGTGGGTACTCTAATTTAACCGGAACATCAATGGCAACACCTCACGTTGCCGGAGCCATTGGCCTAATGTATGCTGCGGCTTGTGATCAATTGATTAACGAATCAAAAACAGTACCACAGGTTGCCGCTCAGCAGATGAAACAATACTTACTTGACGGAACGGATCCGGTTAGTTCAATGGCTAATATTACCGTAACCGGTGGCCGACTCAACCTACACAAAGCTTTGATCAATGTGTTAACCTATCCCTGCGATCCAACAGCTCCGCCTGTGGTTAACTTCAACGGCTCAAACAATAATGGATGCCCGGGCATAACCGTAACATTCTCTAACCAAACCATTGGACAACCAGACTCTTATTTATGGTTTTTCCCAGGCGGATCTCCAAGCACATCAACATTACCTAATCCAACGGTAACCTACAATTTGCTGGGAACTTATGATGTTACACTGATCGCAGGCAACACATTTGGGTTCGACACTTTAACCTTATCCAATTATGTAAACGTAAATACAAACGGAACAACCATGTTTTGGTCTGAAGGCTTTGAATCTGCGTCAACGTTCAATGACATCAACTGGAATATTGTTTCAACCAGCAATGTCAATTGGGAACTATTTGATGGCGTTGCCGGAAATGGAACAAGTACAAAAGCGCCACGCGTTAATATATTTTCCAATCAAAATGATGCAGGCGCACGTTATGGGTTAGTCACTCCACCTTTAGATTTTAGTAACCACAGTAATGTTCAGATGAACTTTAAACATGCTTATCGTCGCAGGGTGACCACAATAACCGATTCGCTTTTTGTATTTGTATCCGTTGATGGCGGCAACACCTTCCCTTTCAAACTACTTGCCAAAGGTGAAAATGGACAAGGCACATTGGCCACATCAAATGTAACAACTACAAACTGGGTTCCATCGCAATCAACACAATGGTGCTTCAATGACAATACCCCCGGTTGTTTTTCTGTCGATTTATCCGACTTTGATGGCCTATCGGATGTGCGTGTAAAATTCGAAGTATTAAGCAATGGTAATAACAACATGTACCTTGATGATGTGGAGTTGATCGGACAATGTCAGGAACCACAATTAGTGGCTCCGGTTGCAGAGATTAATATATCTAAAACGGTAGCCTGTATTGGCGAAACCATAACAATTAGTGATGCCAGTGCGAACACCCCTATCAACTGGCAATGGAGTTTGACCGGAGGAAACCCATCTTCATCAAATCAACCGGCATTTACCACTACCTTCTCCGACTCAGGCACCTATGACATAACGCTGATTGTAACTAATTTTGCCGGCGCAGATACGCTGACCTTGCTCGGTGCCGTTACAATTTATCCGGTTCCCGAAACACCGGTGGTCACACAAAGCAACGATACTCTCTTCAGCAGTGCTTCGAGCGGAAATCAATGGTACTTCAACAATAACCCGATTATTGGTGCTACAAATTCTTTCCTGATACCTTCAAATAATGGCAATTACTCCGTTATCGTTACAAATGCATACAGCTGTGCTTCGGTATCTAATTCTTATAACTTCATTAAATCCGGGCTCGCATCACTTAATGGCCAAAACATTTTCAACCTGTATCCAAATCCGGCTAATAGTTCCATCACTATTGAAACAGGATCAAATGGCAAATACACCTTTGAGCTAACCGACGCACTTGGAAGAATAGTAACTACCGTTGAATTCAACAATCGAACAACCACTTTTAATATCTCAAACCTTCCATCCGGTATTTATGCGGCAAGCATTGTTACTGATGGTAAACGAATTACCAAGAAACTGGTTGTGAATCATTAAGATTCAAATCTTTTAAGTTGCAATGATGAATTAAGCTTATAATTCCAACTTCGTTTTGCAACGTTGTATGGAATCTTTGGCTCGGTTTAAGACATCATTATTTAATGTTGATTTGGCGCACTTGGTATAATACTCAATGGCCGTTTGCAGATCTTCGTTAAGTTCATGCATAATCCCGTACTCATTATATATCGTCGATTGGTCTATTCCTTTTATATCCAATGCTTTTTTAAGCAAGGTATCAAGTTCTGTAAACCGTCTTAGGTTAGATAGCAGTATGGCATAATTGTAATAGACGGCTACATAATCGGGGGCATGATCAATAGCCAGTTTGTAATAGCGCTCTGCCTGACTGTAATCCTTTGCTTTGGTTTCATAATACCACCCCAGGTGATTATAGGCCTTACCAAAAGTCGGCTCTTCCTCAATTATCGATTCCAGTTTGTCTATGGCCTCCTGGAAATAGCCCTCCTTAAAATCCAGATCGGCCTGTGAAAGCAATTCTTCATATTTTATCTCATTCATGATATTGTTCTTTTTTTACGAATCTAATGCACGTCAATCAATCAAATAGATAAATAATTTGATTTGACCATAATATCATATTCCCCACAAGGTTGATTCGGGTTATTTAACCTAATTTTGCGGCTCGAAAAAATTAAGAATGTCTCAGAAAATCAGAAATATCGCCATCATTGCGCACGTTGACCATGGCAAAACCACATTAGTTGACAAAATATTACATCAATCGAAGCTCTTTCGTGATAATCAGGAGACCGGTGAATTGATTTTGGATAATAACGAACTGGAACGCGAGCGCGGCATTACGATATTGGCCAAAAATGTTTCGGTACGTTATAATGATGTAAAAATTAATATCATCGACACGCCCGGTCACGCTGATTTTGGCGGTGAAGTGGAACGGGTACTAAATATGGCTGATGGCGTACTGCTTCTGGTAGATGCATTTGAAGGCCCTATGCCACAAACCCGATTCGTATTACAAAAAGCCATACAACTAGGAAAAAAGGCAATAGTGGTTATTAATAAAGTGGATAAACCAAATTGCAGACCGGACGAGGTTCACGAAGCGGTATTTGATTTATTTTTTAAACTGGATGCTTCCGAAGAACAGCTTCACTTCCCTACCCTCTACGGTTCATCTAAGCACGGCTGGATGAGCGACGACTGGAAAAAACAAACTGCTGATATCACACCCCTATTGGATACCATCATTAATTACATACCCCCTGCTCCTCAGCACGAGGGCATACTACAGATGCAGGTTACCAGTCTTGACTATTCATCATACACCGGGCGCATCGCCATAGGCAGAGTATTCCGCGGTGAAATCAAAGAGGGACAAACCGTTACCTTAATGAAACGAAACGGACAGATAAAAGGGAAAATAAAGGAATTATATGCCTTTGAAGGGTTAGGTAAATCAAAAATCAGCTCGGCTAAATCGGGTGAAATTGTGGCAGTTACCGGTATTGAGGACTTTGAAATTGGAGACACTTTTTCTGATGCAGAAAATCCCGAGGCCTTACCCATCATAGCCATCGAAGAACCAACAATGAGCATGTTATTTACTATCAACAATTCACCGTTCTTCGGTAAAGAGGGCAAGTACGTAACATCCAGACATATACGCGAGCGACTGGAAAAAGAACTGGAGAAAAATCTGGCCATGCGCATTCAGGATACGGCATCGCCCGATTCTATCCTTGTCTATGGCCGTGGTATACTGCATTTATCTGTACTGATTGAAACCATGCGCCGCGAAGGGTATGAACTTCAGGTTGGTCAACCCCAGGTTATTCTTAAGACTATTGATGGCAATAGTTGTGAGCCGATTGAGTCTTTAACGGTTGATGTACCATCCGACAGTGCCGGTAAGGTCATTGAGCAGGTTACACAAAGAAAAGGCGAACTGCTTATCATGGAACCAAAGGGCGATTTTCAACATCTCGAATTTGATATTCCGTCACGCGGTCTTGTTGGACTCCGTAATAATCTGCTCACGGCAACTGCAGGTGAAGCCATCATAGCTCATCGCTTTAAAGCTTACGAACCATGGAAAGGAAACATACCCGGAAGAAATAATGGCGTATTAGTATCAATGGAAAAAGGTAGCAGTACGGCTTACAGTATAGACAAACTTCAGGACAGAGGTTCGTTTTTTATTGATCCGGGAGAGGAAATATATGCCGGTCAGATTCTTGGCGAACATATTCGCCCGGGTGACCTAGTCATCAATGTGGTTAAAGCAAAGCAGTTAACGAATATGCGTGCATCGGGAAGTGATGCTGCGGTGCGAATTGCTCCTGCCATCAAATTCTCACTCGAAGAAGCGCTGGAGTTTATTCAGGAGGATGAGTATGTAGAAGTTACACCTAAGAACATTCGCCTGAGAAAAATTCTACTCGATCGTAATGACCGTGAACGACAGGCTAAAGCCGCGGCATCTATTCAATAAATTTATTAAGGATTATGATTCTTATGCGCTTCGTTAAAGAGCGCTTTGAGAATAGTTATATCCGCATTGCTCAGGGTTAGTTTACGTCGCAACATGACTTGCTGGGCAACTTTAATCGCCTTGTCAAAATTATACTCGGTAAAACCTGAGGCACCACCCCAACTGAATGACGGGACGTAATTTCGTGGAAAGCCATCTCCGAATATATTGCACGAAACACCTACTGATGTTCCGGTATTGAACATAGTATTGATGCCGCTCTTGGAGTGATCGCCCATAATCAATCCGCAAAACTGAAGACCGGTATTAATAAATCGATTTTCAGGATACGACCAAAGTTTAACCATACTGTAATCATTCTTAAGGTTTGAGTTATTGGTATCCGCGCCTAAATTGCACCACTCTCCCAAAACCGAATTTCCCAGGAAGCCATCGTGCGCCTTGTTACTGTAACCAAAAATCACGGAGTTATTAATTTCACCGCCGACCTTGGAGTAGGGTCCTATTGTTGTAGGACCATAAATTTTTGCGGCCATTTTTATCTCCGCTCCTTCGCATATTGCTATGCTTCCGCGTATGGAGGTATTTTCCATAACAACGGCATGCTTACCAATGTAAACCTTTGCAGACGTTGCATTAATCGTAGTAAATTCCATTTGAACACCTTCTTCAACAAATACATTTTCCGGATGCAACACTCGATTTGAATTACTGATTGGATGTGATGTTCTATTTTGTGTTAATAAATGAAAGTCGTTTTCAATCTCACGACCATTATGCTGAAAGATATGCCAGGGATTCGTAATGGCAAGCGGCATATCGTGATATTCAATATCAGTAAGCGCTTCAAGTTCTTTTAACTCAAAAAGTTTATATGTCAACTCATTATTTAACCGATAAGCAAGTACATCATTTCCTGATCGAAGCCTAGAATTGTGTTGAAGTGAAGCTAATGCTGAAATAAAATGATTATCGGGCAGATAATGAGAGGTAATAATGAGATTGTCATCAAGAATTAACGTATCATATTTCTCTGAGAGATGGTTTTGTGTATTTGATGATGCTTTTTGATTATAGATCCGTTCCCATTTTTCACGAATGGTTAAAATGCCGCATCTTATGTCACTTATAGTTCTGGTACAGGTGAGAGGGCGTAACTGCTGCCATATCGTAGGATGATCGTTTAGGATAACATTCATAAATACAAAAATAAAAAAGCCCCGTTGGTATAACGAGGCTTGTGATGTAATTAGCTGAAACTATTTTTTCTTTTGGTAACGTTTATTGAACTTATCAATACGACCTGCAGTATCCAACAATACCATTTTACCGGTGTAATATGGATGTGATGTGTCTGATACCTCTAGTTTAATGAGCGGATATTCATTGCCATCTTCCCATTTGATCGTCTCTTTTGTATTTGCCGTAGAACGCGACAAAAACTGCTGTCCGTTAGACATATCCTTAAACACTACAAATCGGTATGATTCTGGATGTATTCCTTTTTTCATCTTGTTTATTAAATTTTTGGGACTGCAAATATAATAGCAGATTACTAATGTAACAACCCCCTGATAAAGAATATTCTATGTGGAAAAGTGGTAACGAATTAGTCTGATTAAGTGTTAATTTATCATAAAATAGTTATAAAATGCAGTGGAGAAAATTTAATGGCGATAAAATTCGCCTCCCCATAAAAAAAGCGGTTGAACAGACCATAGTATACGAAACACAACTCGGTAACAAACTAAAAGTATGTATTGGCACCGATTCACAAGTTCGTGGCCACGTAACAGAATTTGCAACTGTCATCGTGTTTCTTCGTGAGAAACGGGGAGGTTTTATGTTTATCAGCAATGAAAAAAGCACTCAGAAGTTCGGTATTAAGGAACGCATGCTGGAGGAGGTCACCCGATCAATTCAAGTTGCCTATTCCTTATGTGACCTTCTGGACCTTTATGATGTTGATCTGGAGGTTCATGCAGATATAAATACAAATCCCCAATTCAAATCCAATCCGGCTCTGCGCGAGGCTATGGGTTATATACTGGGCATGGGGTTTGCTTTCAAAGCTAAGCCGGAGGCCTTTGCAAGCAGTAGTTGTGCCAATAAGGTTGTTTAAGTAGTTTTTCTTTTAGCGTGTATCAGATAATAAACCGGTACACCCAATGCTACGATAATTAAACCGGGCCAAGTATATGTGGGTTTATATATTAACAAAAATATACAAATCAATAAAGCCAGAACAATGTATAGGTATTGTAAATAGGGATAACCCAAAGCCTTGTATGGTCGTTCTGCTTGTGGTTTTGTTTTACGAAGTACCATAACTCCATAAATTGTAATGATATAAAATAGCAGTACAGAGAAAATTACATAGTCCAACAGATTGCCATAGGTACCGGTTAGGCATAATCCGCATGCCCATATACACTGTGCAATCAGGGACCAAGCGGGTACTCCCTGTTTATTTAAACGTGCGGCCGGCTTAAAGAACAAGCCATCGTTAGCCATAGCATAAAAGACTCTTGCCCCAGATAAGATCAGCCCGTTATTACAGGCAAAAGTGGACAGCATGATTAATGAAGCCATTATATAAGAACCGTAAAGTGGTGAAATTATTTGTGCTGCGGCCACACCTACCCTGTCGCTTTCAGCAAATTGTATACCTCGCTGTATTACTGTTTGTCCTTCAGGTAAACCGGTAAAGGGTAACACGCCCAGATACATCATATTGCAAATGATGTACAGTAAGGTAACGCCAAGCGTTCCCATAAACAGCGAGCGTGGAATATTGCGCTTTGGATCTTTCACTTCAGCGGCTATAAACGTGATATTATTCCAAGCGTCGCTTGAAAATAGGGAGCCAACCATACTGACCGATATTGCCGCAATCAGGGCCATTCCGGATAGTTTGATGATGGTTATCGTGTCATTGGATGTTTGCGTTGTGAAGGCCTGAAAAGCCTGACTGAAATTTCTATCATAATAATTAAACGAAAGGCAGTATGCAAAGCCGGCAATAATGAGCCCTATGAGTGCAATTACTTTTATGATCGTAAAAAATGTTTGTATGTTTTTTCCGGTTTGTACCCCTCTCAAATTAATCAGCGTTAAAAACACAATGCTCAGTATAGCCAGAAGTTGTGCCGCAGAAATATTTAGGCCGGCAAGTTGAATCAAAATATTTTTCTCGCTAAAAAATGGAATCCAGTAAGATGTAAACTTGGCAAATGCCACGCCAACGGCCGCAATTGTGCCTGTCTGAATCACCGTGAATAAGGTCCAACCATAAAGAAAAGCAACAGGCTTGTTGAATGCTTCACGCAGGTAAACATATTGTCCTCCCGCCTTGGGCATCATACCGGCTAATTCTCCATAACTTAATGCGGCAAGCAGTGTCACCAATCCGGTTAATAACCAAACCAGCAAAAGCCATATTGGTGACCCAAGTGTACGGGCCATATCAGAACTTACTATAAAAATACCGGAGCCAATCATTGACCCCATAACAATCATCGTTGCGTCTAATAAGGATAATGTTGGTTTAAACACTGAATTCTCTGTCATTAGAAAATCGTACTATGCAAGATAATCTTCAAATAGTAGAAAAGCCAATTACTGCTATTGGTTGTTATGGATTTGATAATAATTTCAGATAGCGATAGTGCGACGCTACAGCTTCCCTGAAGGTATTGTGATGATAATAAGGTACATCAAACTCTTGGGCTGTTTGTTGTATTATCGGGCTAATCTTCTTATAATGAGTACTGCAAATATGCGGAAACAGGTGATGTTCTATCTGAAAGTTTAAACCACCGATATACCAGTTTAGTATTTTGTTATTCATGCCAAAGTTGTTGGTCGTTCGCATTTGATGCACAGCCCAACTGTCTGGCATTTTATGTTGTTCATTGGCCAAGGGGTGCTCGGTGTTCTCTACGGTATGTGCCAGCTGAAATACAACACCCAGGATGATACCTGATGTGAGGTGCATGGTTAAATACCCAATCAGAAATTGCCACCAAGTAATAGGAAGCACCATAAGTGGAATAACAATAATGTAGGTGTAATAGAGAAGTTTGCTCGTAATCAAAAGGATGATTTCACGGGCCGGATGTTTTTTATTCTTATATGGTCCAATATTTTTTTGGGAAATTTTTTTAAAGTCTTTTATATGAACCCAGAAAAAAGTAGCAAATCCGTATGCGATAAATGCAAAATAATGTTGCCAGCGATGAATTTTACGATACTCCTGATGTTTGCTCAAACGAATGAAAGGCGCCAACTCCAGGTCTTCGTCGTGATCATTGATGTTCGTATAGGTATGGTGAACAATGTTGTGCGTTATGCTCCATACGTAGGCGTTCCCTCCTATTAAATTCATCGTAAGACTCAGCAAATTGTTTATGGTTTTATTGGATGAGTATGATTGATGAATGGCATCGTGAGCAATACTGAATCCAATTCCGGCAATAAAAAAACCAAGCACGATACACAATAGCCAGTCTATCCACAGTGAAGTTAAAGGATTAAGTATGCTCAGATAGGTTACCAGCAGACCTGATAGAAGGACGATGGTCTTTGTGATCATTTTCGAGTCAGCGTGTATGCTGAGATTATTTTTCTCAAAGTATTCTTTGACACGGGATTTAAGTGTGTCGTGAAAATCTTTGTTCAGTTGATTCTGAAACGTTACTTTAGTCTGTATCAATTAGAATAAATGGATTTCTGATGGTGATTTAATTCTTCGAAATTACATCAATAATAACATATAAGTGCTTAACAGGAAACTATGTGTAGCACAAGTACAATCAGATTAATAAATAATTATTCTGTTAATAAGTATAGTTAGTTTCTACGACCACTCAGCAGATACATCACCGCCATTCGAATTGCAACGCCATTTTCTACCTGATCAAGAATGATGGAATGCCCTGAATCAGCGGCATCACTGCTAATTTCGACACCCCGGTTGATTGGCCCCGGATGCATAATCACAATTTCTTTTTTCAATTCGCTGAGCAGGTTGCCATTAATACCATAGTACAATGCATATTCCCTTAATGAGGGGAAATATTTGATATCCTGTCGTTCAAGTTGAATTCGCAATACATTAGCAACATCACACCATGCCAAGGCTTTACGAATATCATATTCAATCTCAACACCTAAATGTTCAATATCTCTGGGCATCAGTGTTGGAGGCCCAACCAGTTTTACCTGAGCACCTAATTTTTTTAAACAGTAGATGTTGGATAATGCAACCCTTGAATGACGTATGTCGCCAATGATGGCAACTTTTTTTCCTTTAACGCCACCTGTTTTTTCACGAATCGAATAGGCGTCAAGCAGAGCCTGAGTGGGGTGTTCGTGAGTGCCATCACCCGCATTAATAATTTGAGTGTCTACGTGGCGGGCAAGAAACATTGGAGCTCCGGGAGCAGGATGGCGCATAACTACCATATCTACTTTCATGGCCAGGATGTTGTTTACGGTATCGATAAGTGTTTCTCCCTTACTCACCGATGACGCTGAGGCGCTAAAGTTTATAACATCAGCCGACAAGCGCTTTTGCGCTAATTCAAAAGAGATTCTGGTTCGGGTGCTATTTTCAAAAAATAAGTTTACGATGGTTGTATCTCGCAGAGAAGGCACTTTCTTAATAGGCCGGTTTATTACTTCTTTAAAAGAATCTGCCGTTTTAAAAATCAACTCAATATCGTCTGTTGTGATGTATTTTATTCCAAGCAGATGTTTAACACTGAGTTGACTCATATACGATTATTCAATTGCTTTTTTAGGTACAATCCAGATTTTATCTTCTCCCCCATTTTCTTTCCATTCAACACGTACTTTCTCTTGTTCCATGGAGTCAACATATAAGCCGACATAATCCGGTTGTATGGGAAGCTCACGGCTAAAACGACGCTCAACCAACACCATCAGTTCCACTTTTGCAGGCCGCCCATAATCCAGCAGGGCATCCATAGCGGCACGAATTGTTCTACCGGTAAACATCACGTCATCGATTAGAATCACATTTTTATTTTCAATTAAAAAGTCGATGTCTGTAGGATGCGGCGAAAGCGGCTTGTTGGCGCTACGGAAATCATCCCGGTAGAATGTATTGTCCAGTCGGCCATATTCAATTGACTTTTTGGAATAGGTATTCAACTCTTGAACTAAACGCTCTGCAAGATAAACACCGCGTGGCTGTATGCCGATGATGCACGAGTTGGAAAAGTCGTTGTGGTTTTCGATAAGTTGTTGACAAAGCCGCTGAACGGTAATATGAAAAGGCTTAGTGTCTAAAATGATACGGGACTTCATCCGTGCAACAAATATAGTTTATCAAATTGAATTCTGTCTTATTTAAAGACGGCATCACTCAATCCCGTATTAACCAGATATCCGGAGTACTTTACGGTTGCCTTGCCTGTGGTGTTTTTACTTTGACTTTTTTTATTCAGCGACTCCATATCTAAAGTAAAACCAACCGGAATTTCGGCTTTTTGAATATCAAACGTTATCTCTACCTGCGCCGGCAGATTATTTGGATGATTGGTATATTGAAACTGTGCGGAGAAGGTGCCCTGATTTTTAGTGGTACTCTCCAGTTTATATACTTTATAATCTCGCGATATCCATAATGTAGACAGAATAATATCCGAATTAGGATCCAACGGTATCACCTTGATCACATCTGTAGTTATGTTTCCAATTACTTCCTGCTTGATGTAAATAGCCGTAACGTTATCGTTGATCAGATTTACAGT
Organism: Bacteroidota bacterium; assembly: GCA_014190535.1. Taxonomy (GTDB): domain Bacteria; phylum Bacteroidota; class Bacteroidia; order Chitinophagales; family UBA10324; genus BJGO01. Next base: position 13,889 of record BJGO01000029.1, read on the forward strand.
AAATAAATTGGCGCCGCGCTTGGGTAACAACGCAAAGCCTTCAGCTTTAAAGCGAAATTTATCCGGTTGTTTGTAATACACCTTAGCTTTCTTTATCGGTATTTTAACAAAGTCAACATCTACCTTTATTTCGGCATCGGCTGTATAGTCTTTCACCTTTAAAAAGTTAGTTCGAACGCCCGATAATATACTATTGGCATCTTGCTGTGCCCACGCACTAAGTGTCAGGAAAAATAGAAAGAGCGAAAGTAGATGTTTTTTCACGAGAGTATATCTTTTTTGTTGAAATAATAGATGGTAAATGAAAATAATATGACTATGTGAGCCAAAAGGACCAGTGATGCTTTTGTTAATTTCTGATAGTCGATCTGATAGTCAAAAAATGAGCGCCACTCGGTGATATAAGTAGTAAACAGAAATGGTCTTATGTAATGAAATATACTTACATCAAGTGATGAGAAGATCGTGCAGGCAATGATGATTGTCATGGTGCCAATTATAGGGCCGATGCTATTATCGGAAAGTGCCGACAGAAAAAAAGATAGTGCGGCAACAACGCACATACCCAATAAACCATAGGCAAAGGCCAGAATGCAACGCCAAAGGATATCATCTTCAGAAAAAATATTAATGGTGTCTCTTAGCACAATTAAATCGCCTGAACCGAAGAGTAGCACGCCTAACACAAGGCTAAGTATGCCAAGCAGAATAATAAGACTGGCACTGTATAGTATGGCCGCAATAAACTTAGAGGCGCATAATGTCATTCGACTAACCGGTTTTGTGAGTATAAATCGGAACGTGCCCATGTTGGCTTCTCCGGCGAGTAAATCACCAACAACTAAAGCAACAAGTAAAGGAATGTGCACCCATAATGCGTTGAGAATGAGATAGGAAATAAAGTATCCATTCAATAGATTGCCACTAAAATCGAAAGACTCCCTCAGGTTCTGCGTCGTGAAGTCGAGTAATTTCTGACCATCAGCATAAATGGCAAATTGTATTGCCAGGATGATAATCAGTATAGCCGCGTAGGCGATATACGTTCTTGGCCTGGAAAAAATCTTAAAGAGTTCAGTTTTAGTTGTTAAAATAAAGGTCATTAGGTGAGGCTTAAAAAATATTCTTCGAGAGCCCGAAGTGGTTTAATCGCGTACACATCAATCTGATGTTCAACCAATAGCTGATTTGCAACCGGTATCTGATGATTACTGAGGGTTGCAGTGATGGTCTGTGTTGCTTGATCTGTGGTAATAGGTTCGTTTGTTATACGACTCAATAGCTCCTTGGCTTTAATTACATCAGACACGTTGAAATTAACCCTGTAGATTCCTTGATTCAGCAACTCAAAAACATCACCTTCAACAACAGAAGCACCTTTATTGATAATCAGCATTCGGTTGGCCATCAATTCAATTTCATATAATAAATGTGAAGAGAGCAGTATGGTTTTACTATGATCTTTATTTAAGGATACAATCAGTTCGCGCATTTCTCGAATTCCCTGAGGATCGAGACCGTTGCTGGGCTCATCAAGAAGTAAAAGATCAGGATTGTGCAATAAGGCCTGAGCTAAACCGAGGCGTTGCTTCATACCCTGAGAATAGGTTTTTACTTTTTTATGCTCGTGGCCGGTGAGTCCAACCATTTCTATAACCTCGTGGATACGTTTACGGCTTACCGGTAACCCACCGCTGTTAGAAATTACCTTTAGGTTATCTATGGCATTGAGGTACTTGTAAAAATCGGGACGCTCAATTAAGATGCCACAGGAGCGCATCATTTCAGGCCTGTTCTTGTTGAGGTCTTTACCAAAAATCGATATGACACCGCTGTCGGGTTTTATCAATGAAACCAACATACGTAAGGTCGTGCTCTTCCCTGCGCCATTGGGGCCAAGAAAACCATAGATATCGCCTTGCATCACATGGAATGAAAGGTTGTTGACCACAGTGGTTCTACTGAAGGTTTTGTATAGCTTGCTTACTTCAATGATTTGTTGATCTCCCATAATACCAAGTATAGCAAACACGAATGTAAGGCAATAGTTTGATTAGATACTAACGTTGTTTGCATCATAGGCGTATATTTATCAAAACCCAAACACGACCATGAAGTACTTTCTCTATTTCCTCATCAGCTTCGGCATATTCTCCCTGATAAGTCTGCGGGGCAATGCTCAATGTCCGAACAGCGCACCATTTACGATTACCGACCTCGGTGGTGGATTTTATCAGTTTACCAGTTTTGCAACAACACCATCCGGCAACGGTTTTGAATATTGGAACTTCGGCGATAATAATACCGGATCGGGTAATTCGATTATACACCTTTACAGTACTAACGGTGTATTTACTCCCAGCCTAACGGTTTATGACTCACTAAACACCCTTTGGTGTGGCTACTCCGTACAAACCATTACGGTAAACTTGGGCACCTGCAACCTCGATGCAGATTTCTATTATAACATTAACCCAACATCGAATGAGGTGTTTTTTGGTAATATGTCAATAGACAGTACTTCTAGTGGAAATACTGAAATAACCTATATCTGGAGTTTTGGCGATGGCAATTCGTCCGTTGAAACTAATCCTACGCACAATTACGCATCAAATGGTACATACACGGTATGCCTGGTGGCCACCAATAATTTGGGCTGTCAGGACACGATGTGTTATGACATTACGGTAGCCAACGGATGTTCCTTTACTCCCGTAATTACGATTTCAAATCCAGGCACGGGTATTTATGTGGCAACCTATAACTGGACCGGTCAATTTACGGCAGGAAGTTCTTTATGGACCGGGCCATTTTCTCAGCAATCTACATCTCCGGCCTACACGTTTACCATCACCACGCCGGGCAGTTATGGGATTTGTCTGGAGTTAACCGATGCAAGTGGTTGCTCCGTTGCGGTTTGTGACACCGTTCAAGGGCCAACTTTTTGTAATATGACTGCTGATTACTCCGTAGTTCAACAAAGTGGCACTGCAATGACCTGGCAAGGTGTGGCTATGGGAGGTACACCTCCATATACCTACTCCTGGGATTATGGTGATGGACAAACCTCATCCGACTCATCAAACTTTGCTACACACACCTTTGCAAATTTTGGAAATTATACAGTGTGTTTAACGATAACCGATGCTAACGGTTGTACCGCCAGTTATTGCAGTGACTTTAATATCAATAACTGCAGTTCATTTGTAGGTACTTGTTTTACAACACAGGTTAATGACAGCGTCTATGTATTCAACAGTATCGGGAGCGGTGGCACAGCTCCATATACCTATAACTGGACTTTCCCCGGAGCTTGGCCGTCCAACTCTACAACTGCAGCAACCACTGTTATATTTAGTAACCCCGGAACATATGTTGGAACTGTTGTAATAACCGATGCTAATGGATGTATCTGGACTTGTAACAGCACCGTTACTGTACCCGGTAACAACTGCCCAATGAGCGCATCATACACGTATGCCCAAAGCGGACAATTGGTCAATTTCGTGGCCGGATTTAGCATTAATGGAACTCCTCCTTACAGCTATGAGTGGAGTTTTGGTGACGGAACAACCATTACATCATCACTTCCCAATTTCACCTATACTTATGCCGGACCGGGACTATATGGTGCTTGTCTAAATGTAACGGATGCTTCCGGTTGTAGTAGTTTATTCTGCGACACGGTAAGTATCTCAAACCCTTGTTCATCTCTCGTAACAACTTGTTCAAATACTTACCAGGGAAATGGCTCATACCAGTTTTTTGCTGTCGCAACCGGTGGCACACCTCCGTATACCTATTCGTGGACTATCAACGGTGGCTCACCATCATCGTCCAATCAAACAATATTTCAGAGTTCGTTCACCGCTCCGGGTACCTATACTGCGGTCTGCGCAATTATGGATGCCAGTGGTTGTGTAAATACCTGTGCAAGCACCGTAACCTATCAACCCAATAATTGCTCCATAACATTTACAGCATTTAATCAAATGGGCAACACCTACTTTTATGGATATTATAATACAACTCCGGATCTATTGAGTATTAACTGGGGCGATGGTACTCCTATTGAGACCTATCCAAACCCTGTTAATGGTAATATGATAACGCACTCTTATGCTGTAACCGGCAACTACACAATTTGCGCCTGGATAACAACACCAACTTGCAGCGATACCTTGTGCCAAAATATTTTTGCCTGCGCTCAAAATATGGATTTTTCATACAGTGTAAATGGTAATAGCTACACATTTAACATTTTAAACTACGACTCCAACGCTGTTTACTACTGGAATTTAGATGGGGGGGCCTTTATCACCGCAACATCTGATTCATTGGTTTATGAATTCAGTTTTGGTGGAAGCAACTCCGTATGTTTAAGTCAAAGCGGGCAATGCTATGATAGTATCTGCTATACAATTGATGTTGCCATAGAAAATGCAGACACATTAAGCGGTTATTTGTGGAATGATACCAATGGTAATGGTTTATGGGATAACGGTGAAACGGCCATAACAAGCGGTTATGTTTATATCTGCAGTTCATCCAACCCTCAGAATTGTCAGTGGCAGTATGTGGACAATACCGGTTACTATCAGTTTATTGTGGCACCCGGATCCTACTCAATTACGTCGTATTATTATGGTACCAATATCGTTCAAACCTATCCGTATAATCCAACTTCCTATTCGGTAACAACCACCGGCGGACAAAATATATCAGGATTCAACTTCGGCTATCAGAATCAGAATGTAATACTCTGCGGCGTTGTCTATTACGATAACAATGGTAACGGTATTCAGGATAATGGCGAAAATGGCGTTGCGAATACTTACGTAAAAATCAACGGTTACTGGTACTATACCAATAGCAATGGACAGTACAATGCTAACCTTATAGCCGGTACCTATAGCATACAATATGTTAGTGCACCTGCCGGATATGTCATCACACAACCCTCAAGTGGCAATTCATATTCCGTTAATGCATCTCAAATCGGGCAAACCTATTGCAATAATAATTTTGGTATTTATGCTGATCCAACGTTACAAAATTTATGCATCGACATCATACCATATACAACAGTAACTCCGGGATTCCCCGCATGGTACTACTTAAAATATTGCAACTATGGTGCCTTTGCTATGAATGGCAGTTTAACCTTTCAGTGGGATGAGGGATTAATTTCAACCGGAAGTGGCGATTTTAGTGTTGCTCCAAGCTCCATCGACATAGCAAATAATACAGCCACCTGGAATTTCACCAATCTGCAACCCGGCGAATGCAAGTATATCTACGTTAATTTAACAGCCTCCACTACCCTTCAACTGGGAACAAATACCGTTGAATTTGCCATTATTAATCCAATAACCGGCGATAATAATCCCCTGAACAATATTGATACCATTCATCAGGTGGTGGTTGGTAGTTGGGATCCGAATGCTAAGGAAGTTTCTCCCGGTGTTGGTCCGGAAGGATATGTATATCCAAACACCAAACTCAATTATACTATTCACTTCCAGAATATGGGAACAGCGCCTGCGGTAAATGTTATCGTGGTCGACACCTTATCTTCGCTTTTAGACTGGAATACCATTACGATGACCGGTGCATCGCACAACTACACGGTAGAATTTGATGAAACGAGCGGTATAGCCACCTGGTATTTCAATAATATCATGTTACCGGACTCAGGAACCGACTATCAAGGTAGTATGGGTTTTCTGCAATTCACTATAAATCAGGATGCCAACCTGACTGATGGAACTGTAATTGAGAACTTTGGTGATATCTATTTTGATTTCAACGAACCGGTAAGAACCAATACAGCTATCAGTACCATAAATAAAAACCTGAGCGTGGAATCCCTTGATGTTACGCAGCTAGTAAGTGTATTCCCCAACCCGATTCACGATGCGGCAATTTTTTTAAATAAATCAACTAACGGTTCAACCATTCAACTCGTAGTTAGAAATGTTGTGGGACAGATCGTTGAAAATGTCCAGATACAAGCATCCGGTGCATACCGATTTAACCGCAACAACTTACCTTCAGGCATTTATATGTATGAGGTGATTGGTGAAAACGGTAAAAATTCCATAGGTAAGATTATCCTGGATTAATAATTAATTGTGTGTCTCTGAAGAGCCGGCTTCTGAAATTCAGAACCGGCTTTTCGGTTTTTGGGGGTATTGGTCGCGTAGTTGTGCTTTACATTTTTCTACAGTGTTAAAAATGATGGGGCACACGGTATAGTTTTTTAACACGCGGCGAATGTTATGCTTTACATTTTCAAACGGTGGACGTGGAAAATCGCGACAAGCTTGCGGCCTTTGGTCATAGATGGTGCAGAGGTTATTGTACAGAAAGATACAGGGGTTCAGCTTGAGGAAATGAATGCCGGTGGGCTGCTCAATGGATACATTTTTTTGTAAAAACTCTTCATACTTCATTTGTTTGAGTGTGGCCAGGCGTTGTATCTCTTCTTCGGGCAGGCCGGCATGAAACACTTTGCAGCAGTTGGCGCAGCGGGTGCAGTCGATTTGTTTTTCAGTTTCATCAAACACGCGCCAAAACATTTCATTGAAATGATGCAATGGGATAGATTGTATTTCCGCAACAAACTGTTCGTTGTCTTCCCATTTACCGGCAATGGCGAATTGCAGTTCTTCGGGTGTTTGAGGAAAAGGCACGAGGCGAAGATAAAAGAACAGACGATTAGTATTCTCATCTATTGCCCTTGCAATGGGCACCTTAGCTTTTACATTTTCATGACATTAGTATGGTATGATTTGGTTGAATTTGTTATTATATTTGAATAGGCAATTTTCATAGTCATAAAAAGCAGCATTAAGTTCTAACCACATTGCCTGCATTACATTAGAAAACACTTTAAACCCATATACTATGAAAAACTCAAACAGCACCCTAAGTTTAAGGCAAAAAACCGCTGAAACCCACGTCAATGTAGAGAGAGAGAGAGAGAGAGAGAGAGAGAGAGAGAGAGAGTTAAATACTTTCTATTA
>BJGO01000030.1 GCA_014190535.1 Bacteroidota bacterium
GCCGGGGCCACAGGATTGGTTTCTGATGCTGAGAGGGATTAAAACGTTGCACGTGCGTATGCAAAGGGATTGTGAGAATGGAGCGCGGATTGGTGATTTTCTTGTAAATCATCCTAAAGTGGAACATGTTTATTATCCGGGATTACCCAATCACCCAAATCACGAGATTGCAAAAAAACAAATGTCCGGCTTTGGCGGAATGATTTCGTTTACTCTTAAAGGCGATAATATGGATGAGGCATTAAAAGTGCTGAGCGGCACTAAGCTATTTTCTCTGGCGGAATCTTTAGGTGGCGTGGAATCTTTAATTGGACACCCTGCAACTATGACGCACGCATCTATACCAAGAGAAGAACGAATTAAGAATGGACTAAAAGACACCTTAATCAGGTTAAGCGTGGGTATTGAAGATGCCGACGATTTAATTGAAGATTTAAAAAATGCATTGTCGGTATAACCATAAATCAGTAGTTTTCGCAACTCTAAAACAAATCGAACCTCACATGAAAAAATTTTACGTTCTCTTTCTCACCTTATTCTCAGTCACGTTTGCACAAGCCCAGAGCATCATACTTTTTGAAGACTTCGAAGCAGACACCATAGAGATTCCGGCTACTATCCCAAACGGTAGCGATAATACCTGGATAAACGCCGACTTTGACGGTTTGCCCGATGGCAGCCCCAGCGGAAGACCGGGCGAATGGTTCCTGGCCGCCGGATTTGCAAATGTAGATAGTACCAATACGGTTATTGCGAGCAACTCCTGGACCAACGATCCGTCTACCCCCGTTGCCAACTATCTGATACTTCCTCCAATACAATTAACCGACCATACCGGAACGCTGGAGTGGAAATCGGCACCTTTTCCAACGCCCCGATTCATGGACGGCTATCAGGTGCTTGTATCCACAACCGGCAACTTCCCCGATAATTTCACCGACACACTTTTTTATGCATCAGAATACATCTCGCAACCCGGTGTTGCAGACAGTTCTAGTTTAACGGCACTTTACAATTCATTTGAGTTCTCTCCCAACGGATTTGTTCACGGTCAGGATGGAGAATATATTGAGTACAATGGCGACTCCCTTCGTTTCCGTGGTGTGCTTCGCCCCTTCTCCGCGAGCCTGGCAGACTATGCCGGCCAAACGATATACATAGCCTTTTGTAATGGAACTACTGACGATAACCTATTCAGTATTGATGAAATCAAAGTAAGTGGCAATGGTATAAATCTGGGCAGAGAAAAAATTAACGCACAATCATTCGAAATTAAAACAATACCTAACCCAAGTTCAGATGTTGTTCGCATCGAATACACCCTAACTGATTTAGCCACGGTACAACTTGGCTTGTATGATGTTACCGGACGCTTGGTAAAATCAATAAGTAGCGGCACACAATTAAAGGGCAACTATTTCTTTAACGTAGATGTGAAGGATCTGACTGCAGGCATATACAATGTAGTGCTAAATTCATCAAAAGGATCATTTTCAACCAAGATTACAGTGGTTGAATAAGCATACCGAACCGAACGAAAAACAAATTCATTCAAAAGCCCCGCAAATGCGGGGCTTTTTTTTTACTGATCTTTATTCATTTTATACCTTTACCGACAAACGGATTCGTGTATGAAAGAAAGTATCAGACAGAAAAAAATCGCCGGTGTTATTCAGGAGGCCCTGAACGAAATATTTCAAAAACTTGGGTTAAATATGTTGGATGGCGGAATGGTGAGTATCAGCGATGTATCTGTAACACCGGACTTACTGATAGCACGCGTATCGCTTAGTTTCTACAATATCGAAAACCCACAGAACGCATTAGATAAGATGCATATCAGCCTCAGCGAAATACGCTATCAGCTTGGTAATAAAATTAAAAATCAGGTTCGCCGGGTGCCGGAACTGGAATTCTACAAAGATGAATCACTGGATCAGGCATTTAAGATTGAAGAGCTATTGCGAAAAATAAAGAAGTAAGGTGCGATTTTCAACCGTTCATCTACCCTGGCATTTTGCTCGCCGATATTTCCGCGCTCCGAAATCAACCAATACGATTAATCTGATATCGTATATATCTATTGGTGGTATTGCGGTTGGCACCATGGCAATCATTCTGGTTCTTTCTGTTTTCAACGGATTTGAAGGTCTGGTTATATCCCTCTACAATCAGTTTAATCCGGAGCTGATTATTGAATCCTCGGCCAGCAAATCATTTGTTCCGGATTCTGTAATGATGAGGTATTTAAAAAACAATCCATCACTAAATACCTACAGCTTTGTAATTGAAGAGAATGTACTGCTTAAATTTGGTACGAGCCAGTGCATTGCACGAATCAAAGGTGTAGAAGCAAACTACAACGAAATCAGCCCATTGTCCGATAACGTTTTTCATGGAGAATACCTGATAAGTGACAAACAAAATAACCCGTACATTTTTCTTGGAGCCGGCCTGGAACAAGTCTTATCCGTAAATTACGACGATCCGTTTGGGTTCGTTTCCGTTTATGTACCTAAAAAAGGGAAACGTAGTGTACTGAATCCTGAAGATGCTTTTGTAATCAGGCAGTTGAAGCCCTCAGGCAGTTTTGCCATACAACAGGATTTCGATAGTCGGTTTGCGTTTATTCCGATAGAGACAATGCGCGAACTTACAGGATATCAGAATCAGGTTAACAGCATTGAGTTGTCGGTAAAAAATAAAGAGGATATTGTTTCTGTTCAGCGCGATTTGCAAAATAAACTGGGCACTTCATATAAGATCATCAATCGTTTTCAGCAGAATGAAGTCTTGTATAAGGTGATGTCGTCGGAACGGTGGGCCGTGCTCGCTATTCTGGCATTTATTATCGCCATTGCCGCCTTCAACATTATCGGTTCAGTGAGTATGCTGGTTGTTGAAAAACAAAAAGACATCAGCGTATTGCACATTTTAGGAATGCATCAGGATACTATACGCCGCATTTTTGTATATCAGGGTATTTTCCTTTCGCTGATCGGATTTCTCATTGGTGCTTCGCTCGCAACGCTGATATGCACGATACAATTACTTTTCGGTGTGGTGCCGCTCGAAGGTGGTTCCTTTGTTATCGACGCCTATCCTGTTGAGATGCGGGCAGGTGATTACCTGCTTTCTTTTTTAATTGTAATGGCTATCGGCAGTATTGCCTCCTATCTGCCCGGTAAAAAAGCAAAAGCGCAGGATCTACGAATGGCCTCTTAATGCCCTGGCATAGTGCGCCGCTGTTCTGCCAATAAACACCTCAGCCTTTTCAAATGAAAAATTAAACTGCCTGCTGAATTTATCACTGCTATATGTGTAGTTATGGTTTACGGTTGTTGCGGTTTCTCTGGTTAAAAAGGGCTCTCGGAGAGTAAGCATTGACCACAGTGTGGCAACTCGCCGAACCAGTTTAACCAATGCGGGAGATAATTGAAATTTTGGACCGGGAACGCCAAGATTACGGGTAACCATGGTAAAAAATTGTTTGTAGCTGATATTATCGCCGTTCAGAATAAATACGTCGTTTGTGACCTCGCTCCTCATCAACAGATACATACATTGAACAACATCGTGTACCGACACAAAACCGTTTGAGCCGGTGGGATAATAACGCAGACCCTTGCGCATGGTTTTAAAAAAACGGCCTGTTCCTTTGTTCCAGTCTGTTTCGCCAATGATAACGGAGGGATTAACGATTACTGCGGTGAGACCTTCCTCAATACCGCGCCACACCTCCAGTTCAGCGAGGTGTTTGGTTTGTGCATAAAATGAATTCAGGTTGGAATCCTGCCAGGTCGTTTTTTCAGTAATCACGATGTTCTCCTCCGTTCGGCCGAGTGCGGCAATCGAACTTACATGAATCATTTTTTTTACCCCTGCTGTGAGCGCGGCATGGATCACATTGGCCGTTCCTGTAACATTAATATTATACATCATCCTGCGATCTTTTGCACTGAAACTGACTACAGCGGCACAATGAAACACATAGTCAACTCCCTGCATTGCATCATCCAGCCCCAATATGTCCAGCACATCACAGGCAACCCATTGCACCTGATCTCTCAGGTCGGCAGGAATGGCGGCTTCGGTGCGGTAAATCGCACGAATAGCATATTGATGCTGTAACAAAAAACGAATGAGATGCGCCCCTAAGAATCCGGTTCCACCGGTTACCAATATCATAATAGATCAAAGATTAAATTTATAAATAAAAAAACCGGATGTTTTGATTCATCCGGTTTTAATTCTTTTTATGATAATCGCTTATCCGTTAATCAGCGGCTTGTGTGCATTCAGATAAATTTCACCACCGATAGAGTCTTCGCGCGCTCCGGTAACTGATGACAACACATTAATTTCGCCGCGCAAACGTAAGGTGCCCATCAGGGCTGTAAGTAATGCTTCTTTGAATTTAATGGTAGTTGAATCAGGAACAACTACCTGAACAGGTGAGTGAGCAGCGATACGCTCGATGAGTACTTTATTGAAAGCGCCACCACCGGTGATCAGCATCTGATCGGCATCAGATTTACTGATTCCTTCGCGCTCCATTGCGGCATTAAGGTCTTTACCAATTTGTGTGGCTATATGTTCAACAGCGGTACGTAATTTATCTTCTGTTGAGATTCTGTATTTTTTGAATACCGGCATAAACACTTTGGTAACCCAGCCACCACCGAGTGATTTGGGATATGTTTTTTCATAATACCATTGTGTGTTAAGGTCGTTAAGTAACTCTTCGTTTACGTAGCCTTCTGACGCCATACCACCGTCCTTATCAAAATCCAGATCCACTTCAGAGGAAAGGATGTTTAAAACCATATTGGCGCCGCAAATGTCAAATCCAACCAATGATCCATCATTGCGTTTAATGGATACATTGGCAATACCGCCAAGATTGAGGCAGTAGCGGAAATTGGAAAATAGAAGTTTATCAGCAATGGGCGCAATGGGTGTGCCTTGTCCGCCAAGTGCCACATCAATTGTCCTGAAATTACAGATTACCGGCAGTCCGCACTCGGCGGCAATAGACGCGCCATCACCTATCTGAGAGGTCATTTGGTTTTCGGGCTGATGAAAGATGGTTTGACCGTGTGAGGCAACAAAATCAACCTTGCCTGCCAACTGATGTTCATCTATAAATTTCTTAACCACTTCGCCAAGATAGTGTCCGAAGTAAGTATCTGTTTTTAAGTAAGTAACTGCATTTTGTAATACAAGACTCATGAGACGCAACTTCCACTTCTGTGGGAATTGAATACATTCTGATGCTTCTATCTGATAGTTCCAGCTTCCATTTGATTCAGTGAGGTGTACATAAGCGACGTCTACGCCATCCAAGGAGCTCCCGGACATAAGTCCAATAACATTGTAGGTTTTCATTTCTAGTTTAAATTAGTTGTGTTTGTGTTACGTTAATTAGTCTCTTTTCAAATAAGGTTGCCAAATGTATCAAAATGCTTGAATTGTTAGGTAACATTTTTATATAATTTAACATTTTATATTTTTTTATCTCAAAAGCGACAAATTACCTTTTTTAATAATTTGTGTATCATCGAACGTTTCTGCGATAATCTGGTAAACGAAGACATTACTTTCCTGAGGTTTCCCCTTGAAAGTGCCATCCCAGTATGGTTTTTCCGATTCGCTGTAAAAAACCTGTTCGCCCCATCGGTTAAAAACAGAAACGGACAAGATTCGTTTGATGCCTTTGGTGTAAAAATTAAAAAAATCATTAATACCATCTCCATTTGGACTGAAGGCATTAGGGACATATAATTCGTGAATTTTGGTCACATAGATAATCGTGCTATCCCGGTCTAAACATCCGTTGGAATCTACGCCCAGCACATAATAGGTCGTTGTTTGCAGGGGTGCGGCGGCTGTGATGGGCGCATACGGATCATCGAGATTGATCACCGGATACCAATAGTAATCGGCGGCATTACCAATGGCACTCAATATGGCACTTTCGCCCTGATTAATTTTTTGTGGTTCAACGGCCTGTATTACAGGTAATGGCAGTGTTTGTACCTGAACACTATCGAGGTCAAAACACGAACCTATGTATGAATAGACATAATACGTTGTATTGCCGGCAGGTTCGACCACAGGATTTTGTATTGTATAGTCCTGAAACAAGGGTTCCGGCGACCACCTGTAGTAAACGGCATTGGTTGAAAACAAGGGAACAGGGCGTCCTGCACAAACCAGGGTATCGGTACCTGCGGTAGCAATAACTGTATCGGTTACCAGAATTATGGCCGAATCTTTTCCGGCACAACCGAACTGATTCGTAACTGAAACCGTGTAAGTTGTCGAAACCTGAGGATTTACTTTAGGGAACTGCACCGCAGTATTAGTCATCTCATAATTGGGTTGCCACTGATAGTTGACGGCATCTTCGGCAAATAAGGTAACGGTATCAATATTGCAAACAAATGTATCGGGCCCGGCAATAACCACAGGCGTTGGATGAATGATTACATTTTTCATGACTGTTGATGAGCAGCCATAGTTGGAGACGGCCATGAGGGTTATGGCCTTGGTGCCGGGAGAGAAAAACGCAAAGAGCGGATCCTGTTCGGTACTGTTACCATCGTTATTAAAATTCCAGCTCCACTCATCAATAAAACCATCGAGCGCTGAAGAGTTATCATTAAACACGAGTGGCACATTTTCACAGCCGTCCGCTACGGTAAAATCAGCGACAACACCATAACGCAGAACCAACGTACGATATGCCGTATCGGCACAGGTGGTGCCCGGATTTACAATGAGTTGTATGTTGTAGGTGCCTGTATCGGGGTAAGTGTATGTGGGGCTATTCAACGACGACGTGTCGGCGCCGGTTGAGGTATCGCCAAAATCCCACTTCCTGTTCATTTGTCCTACGCTGTTATTAACCAGATCGACCTCGAGTGAGCCACAGATGAGCAGACTATCCTGGCCGATAACAATACTGTTGTTTGTAGGCGTAAACTGAGCGACCACCAGCGGTGAGCAGTCAACCACATTAATCTGAAAATCTCTTCGGTTCTCATTTAGAAAAACGCCGTTACGAAATTCTTTAACACATACTGCGGCAACAAACTGACCGATGTTTATAGGATTTGCGGTAATGATGCCGGTTTGAGAATTTATGCTCATTGGTGGTGTACCGCCCAGCATATTGTTAACGCTGTAGGGAGGAATGAACTGCACACTTTGATAAGGAGGGGCTGTAGGCACTGTGGGCTCAGGGTCCATCTGACTTGCTCCGGTAAACGGATTGCACAGGGAATACACCAAGGAATCTCCGTCGGGATCCGTAGCCGAGGAGTTTACAACCAACGGCACATTGGCACAAACAACGATAGGAGGTAAGAAATTAAAAAAGGCACTGTTGTTATTGACGCCATTGCCGGGTATGCGAGCCGTATAGGTAGAACCAACATTATCGGGTTCGTTGATATTTACAATAGTAGAATTGCGGCAACACCGCTGATAGGAAAACTGTAAACCCCCGGGAGGTATGTTGGGGAACGTAATAATCGATGAGTATACCGCGACTTCAATACAGAGATTGGGCGGAAATCCGGCACATGGGTTGTTTAGGCTGTAATCTACAGGTGATGAACCGGGAAAAGGAAGGCTGAACTGATGAACCAGATTGCCATTGATATCAAAAGCGCCCATCTTGGCAAATTCATCAAAAGGAGCACCATTGGCGGCGGAACAATCGCGATAAAGCTTTAACGTGACCCGATACTGATTGCCTCCGATATATTCGTAGTAAATCTCGCCACCGATAATATGATAGGCCTGCACAGCAATCGTGCTGATGATAGTGATGATAATGGTTAATATGATACTACGACACTTCACGTTAATAAATACGTTTCACAATTTATGAAAATTAGGGTTAAGTAACCATGTTAATAGACAATTTTATTCATTCAAAGTTTACCGGTTATTTTCTTTTACAATTTTATTGCCAATTCGCAATACTGCCCGTTGTTCAGGATATTTGCAAAAAGATTCCGATGATTCTGTATAATGTAACGGTAAAAGTGGATCAGTCTGCCGAAAAAGACTGGCTGGACTATATGCGTAAACATGTGCCGGATGTTATTGGCACCGGATGTTTTACAGGATATCGGATGTGCAGACTACTGGAACAGCCCGAAGGCGACGACCCAACCTATACCATACAATACGAGTGTGAATCGAAGGCCATATTGAACGTCTATCTTGAAAAATATGCTCCTGCCCTGCGCGAGGAAGTGAACCAATTATTCAAAGATCGGTTTGTTGCATTCCGCACCGTGATGGAAGTGTTGTAACTTGTACCCGATAAAATCAATTCATTGAAAAAGAACTTTTCCCGGAAGGGGCAAAAATCAGAAGGCGGCAGTAGCTACGGCAAACGCACTTCAACAAGATCAAAATCAGACAGCATAAGCAGAACACGTAAAGACAAAGGCGGTTCTTACGAAAAGAAAAGAAGCAGCGGCTTTTCGGAGCACGGCGGATTTGTAAAAAAGAACTCCGACGGGGGTGAATCGGATGGCGGTTACAAAAAAAGGGCTTACAAAAGCGACGGCGACTTCAGCAATAAACGAAGCAGCCGCAGCGACAATGACAAAGGTTTTGGCAAACGCTCCTCAAGAGGCGGTGATGATTTCAAAAAGAAATCGTTCAGAAGTGATTCGGATGGCGGTTACAAAAAAAGGGCTTACAAAAGCGACGGCGACTTCAGCAAGAAACGCAGCAAACGCAGAGACGATGATAAAGGTTTTGGAAAACGTTCCTCAAGAGATGGTGATGATTTCAAAAAGAAATCGTTCAGAAGTGATTCGGATGGCGGCTACAAAAAAAGAGCTTATAAAAGCGACGGCGACTTCAGCAGGAAAGGCAGCAGCCGCAGCGATGAAGACAAAGGTTTTGGCAAACGCACCTCACGTGGTGGTGACGATTTCAAAAAGAAATCTTACGGTAGCGACTCGGGTGGCGGCTATAAAAAGAGAGCTTATAAAAGCGACGGCGACTTCAGCAAGAAACGCAGCAGACGCAGCGACGATGATAAAGATTTTGGCAAACGCACCTCAAGAGGTGGTGACGATTTCAAAAAGAAATCGTTCAGAAGTGATTCGGATGGCGGTTACAAAAAAAGAGGTTTTAAAAGCGATGACCGCAAAGGCTCGTTTAAAAAGTTTGGCGATAAACCAGGAGGTCAAGAGGGTTTTGTTAAGAAAGGCAACGCATCAGAGTCTTTCCATTATGATGATATAGAAGAAGTAAAACCAAAAAAGGAAAGAGTCATTGATGTTGAAAAAAACAAAGGCAGACAGATAGAGAAGGAAGGAACATTTGAACATCAGGAAGAAAAGTTGAATTTATTTGGGAAGAGTGAAACCATACGGCTGAACAAGTACATAGCCAATGCAGGTATTTGCGCTCGCCGCGAAGCCGATGAACACATTGCCGCCGGCGAAGTGACTGTTAACGGCGAAGTAATAACCGCTATGGGCTACCGTGTGAAACCCGGTGAGGTGGTAACCTATCAGGGTAAGGTGGTTGAGCCCGGTCGCAAGGTTTATATTTTGCTGAACAAACCAAAAGACTTTGTAACTACAACCGACGACGAACGAGGCCGACGAACCGTTATGGAACTATTGAAGGGTGTAACCGAAGAACGCATTTATCCGGTTGGACGCCTCGACCGCAACACCACAGGGCTCTTGCTGCTTACCAATGATGGCGAACTGGCTCAGAAACTTACACATCCTTCCTTTGAAGTGCGCAAGGTATACCACGTAGTGCTGAATAAAAATATTTCACGTGAAGAGCTCGATCAGATAAAAGACGGCGTAGATCTTGAAGATGGCATCGCTGAAGTGGATGATGCCGACTATGCCGGCACGGGATTAAAAAATGAAGTAGGCATAGAACTGCACAGCGGCAAGAATCGCATTGTGCGACGCATCTTTGAGCATCTTGGTTTTGAGGTTATGGGGCTCGATCGGGTGTTATATGCCGGACTAACCAAGAAAGAAATTCCCCGCGGACACTGGCGCTACCTGAGCGATAAGGAAGTGGTAAAGCTGAAACATTTTACACAAAAGAAGCCTAAGCCTCGTTCCGAAACATAAAATAAACCGCCAGTGTGATAAAAAGAAAGCTGACCGCATAATTCCATTTAAAACTTTCTTTCAGATAAAACACCGAAAAAGCGGCAAAAACCAACAGGGTAATTACCTCCTGAATTATTTTGAGTTGTGCGGCTGTAAATGTTCCGTGACCAATCCGATTGGCCGGAACCTGTAAACAATATTCGAAAAAAGCAATCCCCCAGCTGATCAGGATTACTTTCCATAAGGCAACATCCTTGTATTTAAGATGGCCATACCAGGCAATCGTCATAAAGATGTTCGAAAAAAGAAGAAGTATTATGGTGCGCATAGCTTCATTGTATTTAGCCGCTAATGTAAACGTTGCTACTAACCGCAACCGGTATCTTATCTTATCAAGGTTAAAGCGATGTCCTCAGTCGAGTACATCGATGCAAAAAGCTTTTGTACTGTCGAGCGATGAGTATATGGTTTGTCCATTTCCATATTCATCCAAGTTATAGGTAAAAACCCAAATGCTGTCGCCGAGAGATTGCGGTTTAAACCAATCATTATTCACCGAGGGCGCCGAAGGCATCCAGCCTTGCGTTGATTGTTTCTCTACCTTGAACGGATGACGTTGCAAGATGCGGCTTAATTCATCCGGGCAAGTCTCAACGTAAAGCCGGATGGCATAGTCTATTTTAGGAATTACCTGATCGGCGTGATGTAAGACTCTGAGGCATTTATGATTTGTGTTGCCGAATAGTGCTGAATAGATTTCATCCCCTGTCCTTGGTGTAAACATGACACTAATCCGTTGATACGACTTACTTGCCAGCAAATAAACGAAGCGGGAAGCTGTACCGAATAGTATCAGTAAGGACAACAGGGAAACAGTAAGTACATAAGTCCTTTTTTTAATCAGTCCCCAAAGCAGGGTTGTTAAAAAAATAAGAAATAACAATCCGGATATTAAAGCCCAAGCTAATATTTCGTTCATAATTTGCTAAATCATTTCAAGTTATCGTATTATATTTTCTTATCAGCACCCCCTGATTACAGGGAGCCTCGTATTGATTAGTAACAAAATAGATCCTATAACACACTCCCATCAGTGTCATACTTCTTTATTCCGATTGATTAAGCACTGATAAAGTGATACGCCAAGAGCTAACACAACAAATGAAGCAAGCCAGAGATAAAATCCCGGTCCACGACCTGTGATATGTGAATAGCCCCCCGACTCACTCGTCATAATTGATTTAAGTTGCCAAAATATAAGGGCTAGGATTGTTGAGCTCCAGGTTGTACAGAGTGCTCCTATTTTTTTTCGAAGTATCAATAATATTGAAACAATATAAAGGGGATTAGCTAACCATAAAATAAAGGGCACAATAGCTCCGCCAAGTAAACTCATCCAACCTAAAAGAAACAAGACCAAACTATCGGAGTAAGCATTTGGATCTTCTTTTCTATCTATATAAAATGCCGGTTGGGTAAGCGACATAACAAACAGCATCAGACTTAATGCAATAATTATCTTAAAATAAAATGGAAGTTGCCGGTAGGCATTAAATAGTTTTAACATAAGTTTTACTGAATGATAGACTGTTGATTAGTGCGTAAGTTAATGTTAAGCCGGATAAAAAATATGTAAAATAATGCTACGATAAAAATCGCTCTGCATACAATGTTCTTTGAGCCGGTTCTTAAAGCCTGATTGCAAGTTATTTTCTGAGTTGCATTCGTTTCCAGTAGGTCAATTGTCGCCAAAGCCACTCCATAGGTCCGTAACGGAATACCCTTAACCAATATATACTGTAGGTGATTTCAATCATAAGCCATATCAGTGCAACTAACCACATTTTATATATTGGCAGTTCGCCCAGTTTATTAAACCCAAATCCATAAAGCAATACGACAAGAAATGCAGATACGCCCAGATAGTTTGTAAGCGTCATTCTGCCTATAGATTGTAATGCTGAGAAAAACAGGTTCAAGCCTAAGGTGTTATAGACAATAATCAATGTACTAACATAACAGGTTGTTGTTGCAAAAATGCCTAGTGAAAGCATTAGGGATTTCAGATAGGGATTCAGGGAGATCATATTATTAAGCAGTAGTATTCGCACTATGAAATACGAAATCATCAAAGGTGCAGAGATCAACGCGACGCGTATGAAAACGGGTTTCTTTGATTCAACATTGCTGAAGAACTGAATACGTAAGAGAAAATAACCAATCAAAAATCGGCCCAGCGTTTCAACGATATCGTGCAAATTGCTCCCGGATACCATGAACATGCGATTATAAAAATCTATATTGAATCTGATTACATCGGCTATACTGCCCTGCTTATATTGATAGTATAACTCCTGTATATCTGCTTCAGTAAATGTTTCGGGTAAATAACGGAGCAGATAGTTAATGCAAACAGGCACAATAAATGCAAATAATATTCCGCAAACAATAATAACGTTGTTGGATTGTCTTCTGAAGAAAAGAAGTAAAACACCACTCATGGCATAAAGATGTAATACATCTCCCCACCAGAATAAACAATGCATTATACCCAATACAAACAGCCAAAACATTCGTTTTATAAAAAATAAATTTGGATTGATTTTCTTTCTGTCTAAACTTTCCAGAATCAGGCCGAAGCCATAACCAAACAGAATAGAAAACAGACTCATAAACTTCCATTCCAGAAATAATGAATTAATACACATTAACATCTTATCGGTGGAGGATGATATGGAATTAAGTATTGGCTCGGGAATCTGTTGTTCTGCGAATGAATTGAAATTTGCAAATAGTACCCCCAGTAGCGCAAACCCTCTGATAATATCTATAACAACAGTACGATTGTTTTGCTTTGTTAAATGTGTCGACTTCATGCCTTATTCATATTAATTCACCTGCTTATCAAAACAGAGAGGTGTTGGAGTTGGGTATTGAGCAACTAAAATATGAAGTTTGACAATGATGTGGTCGGATTCTGTTTGTATAGAATTTGTAATACTCCTTAACTCGGAGCGCGCAAGTTGTTCATCACCTCCTGCCAGGAAAAATATTGCGTAACGATGGCATTTACCTGCGTTTATTAATTCTGTCTTACTTTATTTCTCCTTTATTCTTTTTTTCTGTAACACCAATGAGCACACCAAAACGTCCGTCGGTTTGAATCCAGTTTTTCTCAGGCAGATACATTCGTGAAACAAAACCATCCAGATACAATGCATGTTTACAACCTGATTTCTGAAAAAATCTGGCAAAGTCATAAAAGTTTATTTCCGTTTTTGACATCGCAAAAAGTACTTTGTTGTCCGGTAAAATTCCAACACCATTTCTGATATTCAGATTGCTTGATCCTTCCTTAAAAGCGGAATGAATCGCACCATCAATAATTAACATTGGTCCCGACTGTGTGGCGTATTTTATTTCCCCGTTGTCTTTAAAATCAGTTGTATTACAAACAACAGGTATATTGTCGGTTGTGATATAGAAAACGCCATTTGGCTTCAGATAAAAATTTCCGTATCCAGTCGCAGTATTCAGCGGCGAAAGCGTCTCTTTATTTAGAATAAATAGTCCCTCCGGAGTATAGTCCTGCTTGTACATACCACCATTCATAGCAAAGATTAGCGTCTGATTTTTACGAGCCAGAAAACTCTTTAAATTTTGAATACTATTAAGCGTTTCGCCATGTTCATCTTTCCAGTAGAGTTGCAGGTTCTGAGCATTAAGGTCAACCGTATGCGATATGATTTGATCGTCAACTACATCTTTTGATACTGTAAAGGAAATCAACCCTGCTGTGAGCAGAATCAGTAAACTCAATACGATTATGTTGCGCTTGCGTTTCAATTGGTCAGATGGTCTTCATTTATCTTTTAGAATATTTCACTGCTAAATTCACTCATTCAATTGAAAGATATTATTCATGTATACACGATGTGGCAACAATGTATATGCATACCTAAAAGGATATGTGATTAGACCATGGAAGCATCAAAGCTTAACGACCTTAATGAATTGTTCGGGGCGCTCCTGCAACACAAGCATATAGACTCCTTCCGGGAGACCGCTCAGGGACAATATCGTATTCGTCCCCGTGCGCATACCGCTTCGTATAAGCCTGCCGACTGCATCGTAAAGGGCATAGGCTAAATCATTATTTCTTATTTCGCTACGAATATTAATAAACGCACCGGCCGGATTCGGGAATATCGTAATATCTTGAGTGGCATGCTTTTCACTACCTACTGATGTTGGAGTGAAGTTAATCAGACAAGTATCTGCAACCGGATCGCTTAGAATAAATTCAACCGTAAGTGGCAGACAACTCGAAGAGCTAAACGAATCGATATATACCTGCTGTGTGATAATTATATCGGGCTGAAATCCAAACCACGATGATGCTGTTGAACTTAATAACTCGCCATTGCAATCGTATACATTCAGGGCATAGGTCCACGCCTCAGCAAATGACAAGCCGCTTCCATCAGCTTCAAACGTTAAGATATGTCCGGCTGTATTTGTTGAGTCCGGGGTTATTCCTACAATGCTGATCCGGGAGCACTCAAAGGATTGTGTTGCTGAGAAGGTAAGCACGCAGGTGTCTTCATCACCTATCGCACTCAGGTAATGAAACAATATGGTAAGCGGGCCACAGCTGATATCTCCGGTAGCTGTTACTTCATAATCCTGTATGGATTGCCCCGGTTGACCAAAAAAGAAAGCAGAACCGGTAGCAATGGTATCGCCATTGCAATTTACAATGCCGGTAATAAACGGATAACTCAGTATATCATTTTGTGGTGCATTATATGCCATACTAACCTGATAGACGTTAGGGTTGATGCTATCCTGTTGTATGGCAAGCACCTGAAGAAATTCGCAGGGAGTAGTTTGTGCCAGTGCGTTGAAACATACGAGTGTTGGCAGAAGTGCAAAAAGCATTGAAGTTGTTTTCATGATTTTTTGATTAAAAGGGTTAACTGTTGATTATGTGCATCAGGTATTTTATTACTTTGATGATGATGCAAATGTGAGGCAACATGCCCTTAACCTCGTTAGGAATTTCCGCAGATTACTTATGAATTTCCGCCGGTATCGTTTATTGTTTATTCAGATTGTTTCTTATTCCACTGTAACACTCTTGGCCAGATTTCTTGGCTGATCTACATTGCAACCCCGCATCACGGCAATGTGGTAGGCGAGGAGTTGGAGTGGCACTACGCTCAGCAATGGCGTAAGCGGCTCTTCTGTTTCCGGTATTTCAATAACAAACTCGGCCAGATTTTTAATGACTTCATCGCCATTGGAGACTACTGCAATTACTCGTCCTTTTCGGGCTTTCACTTCCTGAATATTGCTAATAATTTTATCGTATGCGCTCTTATTGGTAGCCAGCACAACAACCGGCATCTCTTCGTCAATTAATGCAATAGGGCCATGTTTCATTTCAGCGGCCGGATAACCCTCCGCGTGGATATATGAAATTTCCTTCAACTTCAAAGCGCCTTCCAGTGCCACAGGAAAATTGTAACCACGACCGAGATACAGAAAATTGCGGGAGTCTTTAAAGATGTCCGCTATGAATTTGATCTGATCGGATGTATGGTCCAATACCTGTTTCACCTTATCCGGGATGCGCTCCAGTTCGACAAGCAACTGACGGAAATAACTCTCCTGTATGGTACCACGCTTGTGAGCAAGGCTCATGGCTAATAGTGTGAGTACCGTAACCTGTGCGGTGAATGCTTTGGTTGAGGCAACACCAATTTCCGGACCGGCATGCGTGTAGCTTCCGGCGTGGGTAGCGCGGGCTATAGATGACCCAACCACGTTGCAAACTCCAAAAACAGTAGCGCCCTTTTGTTTAGCCAGTTCAATGGCCGCAAGCGTGTCCGCCGTTTCGCCGGATTGTGAAATAGCAAGCACCAAATCATCGGTGTTCACTATAGGGTTGCGGTACCGGAACTCAGAGGCATATTCCACCTCAACAGGAATGCGAGCCAGATCTTCGAAGAGGTATTCTCCTACAATACCGGCGTGCCACGACGTGCCACACGCAACGATATTGAACCCGCGCACATTAGCAATTTTTTGTTCATACTCCAGCAATCCGCCCATTTTGATTGTGCCCGATGGTGCGTGCATGCGCCCCCGCATACTATCATAGATACTCGTGGGTTGCTCATGAATTTCTTTAAGCATAAAATGATCATAGCCTCCTTTCTCCAGCATTTCCAGCTTCAGCTCCAGCTCTTGTATGTATGGTGTCTGCACCTGATTTCCCAGATTGCGGATAACCATGTCGCCCTGCCGCGATACTACGGCTATTTCGCCATCGTTCAGATAGACTACGTTCTTAGTGTATTCGATGATTGGTGATGCATCGGATGCCACAAAGAACTCGTTCACGCCAATACCGATTACAAGCGGACTGCCTTTGCGGGCCATAAACAACTGATCGGGATGATTCTTAGATATGATGACAATGGCATAGGCTCCAACAACTTCATTCAGTGCCACGCGAATAGCCTCCTCCAAAGTAAGACGTTCATTTTCCTGAATGTCTTCAATCAGATGTATCAACACTTCTGTGTCGGTATCAGAATTGAAATGATGCCCTCGTTTTTTCAGCTCTTCTTTCAGTGGCGCATAATTTTCGATGATACCGTTATGTATGATCGTGAGCGTTTGCTTTTCTGAGAAGTGCGGATGAGCATTACGATCATTTGGTTCGCCGTGGGTAGCCCATCGGGTATGACCAATTCCCATATTGCCCTGCTGAGGTTTGTCTTTAATAAATTGCACCAAATCAGAAACCTTACCGGCTTTCTTATACACTTTTAATCCGCCATCCAAAAGGGCAATTCCTGCGCTGTCGTAACCGCGGTACTCCAGCCGCTGAAGTCCTTTAATCAGAATGGGCGCTACTTCGCGAGATCCAATGTATCCAACTATTCCACACATACGCTACTTAAGTTTTGTGTAAGCCAAATTTAATTTCATTTGATAATTATCTCCACTGCGATTTCCACCACCCAAAACAATTCTGTTGGCTAACTGATTACTCGGGAAGGACAGCAGGTAAAAGCCATAATCTGTTTTCTTTTGATCGATGATGAGCTGTAACTGTGCCGCAATACTAAAACGGTATCGCACATACGTATGACCCAACGCATCGGTGATCGTAACTTTTTTGCCACCATATTCAGGTTGTCCGGAAAGGCTGAGTAACTGATCGGGTATAAATGCATTATTTCCGTTGGAGTCTGCCGCAATACATATCATTTGTTCCGGCACGGCGAACAATGAGTCGTCGGCAAATTTGTTTACTGCTCGGGTAATTTCTATTTCTGCTTTGTTGACAAGAACCCGCCCAAGATTCTGTAGAGTAGGCAAGGTAATCTTTCCTTTAACTCCTGCCATACCCTGCACATAAACGAGGGAATCACTAAATGATGACGGACTGCTTAGTGCCTGGGCGATGAGGCTTCCATTGTAATTGTGCTTGTGATAGTTCACATTAACCGCATTGCTATTGAGCGGGAGTCTCAGCTTCTTCGATGTGGTATTGGGTGTGTGATAATACACCACAAGGAAAGATTGATCGCTTCTTACATTCAGCCCTATTTTACCTTTGGTAAAACCAAATGAGGTATCGGGGGCAATCAATAAACCCTTGAAATAATTTTTAAAATCGGTATTGCTCTTAAATGCGCCGTCCGGAGTTTGATTTAATACATCCTGACCGAGTGCCGTATCCAGTCGTATGCGCATCGCAGGACTGTATGTAACATTATCTTCAGTAAAACTGCTGTCTGCTGAGGTTGAAAAATGCAGACGCTGTCCTATGGCTACAGGTTCAGCAGAAAAAGTTTGATTACTGAAATATTTTATATCGGAAGATGCATTGATGGTATCGGTTAGGCGGTACACCCGAATAAAATGAAAGGCGTTTTTATCGCCGTAATACGTTGCATAGGGTATGCTGAGCACCACCGAATCAACAAATGCCGTATCATTAAATGAAATGCCTGCCGTACTCAGCCGCACCTGTGTGTATATGGCAGAGTACGATTTACCGAAAACTTCATCGATGCTTGCTCCCAGAAGATACTGACTTAAATCGCGGGCACTCAGGGAGTCTTCTCGAACCGTTTTCGTTTTAAGAGTAAGCGTATCGGTAAAGATGGCATTCAGATAATCTGAACCGGGAATAAGATTTTTACCTATGGATAAATCATCGCGACAGCCCTGCAGTGCGCCCAGAATAAGCAACATGAAATAGGCAAATCGTTTCAATCGGATCCTCGGTTATTTCATTAATGACTGGTAAAAATCAAAGTGCGCTTGACCAATGTCAGCCATGCCACTCACATCCAATATGTTCTTGTGCTTCAGCTTGGCAATCTCGGCTTTAACACTCTTGTCCACGTTGGCACCACCTATGACCACCGCATCGGCATATTTAACCGCGCCCTCGTACAAGGCCTGATTGGTTGCTTTCTTATAAGGCTCGAAATCTTTAGCTGTTATATCCTTGGAAATAATGGCTTTTTTCTGAAAGGATTTGTTTAAAGAGCCTTCCATCTGATTATCATATACGGTGTAGATGCACTTGGTATTATGGAAAACCGCCTCTTTCTTGTAGGTCGTCTTCATGTACATGGGAATGAGTGAGCTCATCCAACCATGACAATGTAGTATGTCGGGTGGCCATCCAAACTTTTTAATCGTCTCCATAACCCCCTTGTTAAAAAACACCATACGCTCGGCATTGTCATCATAGACTTTACCCTCTTCGTCTTTAAAGATGGTTTTACGCTTGAAATATTCTTCATTATCGAGAAAGTAAACCTGCAAACGAGCTCCGGGCAGAGAGGCTACTTTAATGATTAATGGATGATCATCATCGTCAATAATGATATTAATACCGGAAAGCCTTACAACCTCATGAAGCCGGTGACGACGTTCATTTATGGTTCCAAAACGCGGCATCAACACCCGAACCTCCATACCGTGGTTGTTCATATATATTGGCAACTGATGAACTATTTTAGATACTTCGGAAAGGATGAGATACGGCTTAATCTCATGCGTTACAATCAACACGCGTTTTTTACTCATTCGTAGTTATTCTTTCGTTCAATGAAAAATAACCTTGTGGCAAGGCTTTTTTAAGATTCGCAAAGATAATGAATTTAGCGTTCGGCAATGCATTGGGAACAGGGTGCCGATATTGCATTTTTTTACCATATTGCAAACTCAATAAATCACAGGTGCTCCTATTCAAACGTAACAGCGACCTCAACGAGTATATCGCAAAAAAGCGTGCAGAAGGCATAAAAATCGGCTTTGTTCCAACAATGGGTGCATTACATGCCGGCCATATCTCCCTGATAAAATTGTGCCGCAGGGATGCCGGGCTAACGGTTTGCAGCATTTTTGTTAATCCTACCCAGTTCAACGACCCTTCCGACTACGAAAAATATCCCAACACCCTGCCAACGGATGTTGACCTGCTCGCTGAGGCCGGCTGTGATGTGTTGTTTTTACCGACGATAACAGAAATCTATCCGGAGGGAGCAGGCGCATCAAAAAGTCCGATACCACTGGACGGGCTCGATCAACAACTGGAAGGAGCTTCGAGACCGGGGCATTTTCAGGGTGTTGCGCAGGTCGTTAAGCGTCTGCTGGATCTGGTTAAGCCCGATGTACTTATTCTCGGACAAAAAGATTTTCAGCAGGTGCTGATTATCAAAAAGATGATCCGGCATTTTCAAATTCCGGTTGAGATTATACAAGGCGCAATTATACGGGAGCCGAACGGGCTCGCCATGAGTTCCAGAAATGTGCGACTGAGCAGGGATGCGCGCGAAAGAGCCGGACTTATTTACCATGCACTCAAACAGATTCAGGGTCGACTGGGCACAATAAACAATAGCCAACTGCTCTCGGAGGCCGAATCCTATCTGACCAAAGAACTCCCCGACGCACAAGTCGATTACCTGATAGTGGCCGATGCTGAAACATTACAACCCTTAACAGACCGGGATAATCGCCCCGCAGTACTATTAATTGCGGTATGGCTCGAAGGAGTTAGGTTACTGGATAATATAGTATTGATGAGCTGATATTTATAAGATTCAGGCATTTTATGTTGTTAAAATAGCACTATACACAACAGATCTAACTCTTGTGTTAAGAAAAGGCTGTTCGGATACCAAAAGGGAAAAAGTAGAATGCTCTATTTTTGGACTAGTCATAAAATTAAACGAATGAAATAAATAAAAAACAGCCTTTACGGCTGAAATAACATATTAGCGTTTGCTAATCCTGCACAGGAAAAGTCGAAAATTCTAAAGAAGCAGAGAGAAGAAACAAACGCTCACGTCAAGGCGTGGGCTTTGCTATACTCTGCTTCTAGGGCTTCGACTCCCTCCTGTGCAAGTTGGTAACTGTCCCACGCTGATTTTTTTAACTAACTCTACTGCGGGGCAGAGTGGAACAAAAAAAATAAAACTTCAAAAAAAATGAAAAAGAAAAGTTTACTTCTGACCGCAGTAGCAACGCTAGGATTGACTGCTGCAACAATGGCGCAAAATGTGCCTTCCTATGTGCCAACCAATGGTCTTGTTGGTTGGTGGCCGTTTAATGGCAATGCGAATGATGAGAGCGGAAACGGTAATAACGGGACGGTG
>BJGO01000031.1 GCA_014190535.1 Bacteroidota bacterium
AGTATTGCATATACACAAAAGCCTGACCGAATGAACAAGTCAGGCTTTTACTGATTAAATAGTTGCGTTTAGATTAGGGTACTAATGCCTCAACCTGATTAGCATTAAACTTGCTCATTACAAACAATCCATCGAAGCGAGCGCTTATCTGATATGCATCATTATAGGCGCTGTTGGTAATCGTTGCTTTATACTGCGCTACTCCGTTTTCAGTAAATGACTTCAATTTAAAGAATGTTCCATCCTGAAAATTAGTTAGTTTGATTACAACAAAACGAGTGTTTGTGGCGGAATTGAGGTCATTACTGATAACTGTGCCCTGTATTTGAAAGTTGTCTTGAGCGGATGATAGACTCACCGTTGTATTAACATCCTTAGTGTAAAGAGCCAGCAACTGGGATTCATTAAAACGAACCCGTGGTGATGACGAGGTAAATAACTGCTGTGTTGATGTTTGAGCAATACTCTGCATAATGGTTAAAGTGAACATTGCCAGAAGGATAAATTTTACAGATTTCATAGGTTTTTTGTTTGTATGAGTAGATTACGAAAGTTTACACTGCTAAGTTAGTTAATTACTTTTTTATAAGTATAAGTTGCTTATTCAGGTTTGATCCGGCTATTTGAATAACATAGCAACCCGGAGTGAGCTGATCTGTTTGCATTGGCACTTGTTGAATACCATTGATTGACTGATAAGTTCTCTGCTGTACAATAACGCCATCCATACGACTTATAGAAATGGTTACATCACTTTTTACCTTGATGTCGAGCTCTAAAATGGATAATCCTTCGGTAGGATTAGGATAAATACGTGCCTCTTGTTGCGTTTCATTAAATAATATATCAGCAAAACCAACATTAGTTCCTGATAAATAGCCATTGGTAATAGCTTGTTGTACGGTTGAATTTGAAGCATTATCAATCTGACCATTAGGACTTATAAAAAGTCCAATGATGTGCATACTGTCTATATTCCAAGCTGCGGGGATTGAAAAAGTAAAGTTGTGAATAAATTCGTTTCCGGTAGTAGCGGCACCAAATGCATTGGCTTCGCCTGTAAATGAAGGACTTATGGCTCGGGCAACATGATTGTATATCATCAAGTTAGCCGGAACAGGATTTGGTAATAGCTCATAACCGCCCATAACCCCGTTTGAGCCTCCTGAGTAATAATTAGACTGAGCCCAACCATTTCCGGTACCTTTTACGTGATTCTCAGTCAGTACACAAGCAATTTTATAGTTTCCGGTGAAGTTTTGTGTAGCAGTCGTTTTAATGGAAACACTCAATGTTCCGTTAACAGCATCATAGTTAGCGCCATTAAGTAATACCGCCTTAGGCGCAATCTGCACCCTGGTGATAAATGAGGCTTCCATGGCGGATGGATCGATGTCGTTACCCCGGTCTATGAGTGCGCTGGGATAGCCGGAAAAACTGGCGCCCAGCGGCGTATCGTATTCCGCAATAGTCATAGGGTCTGCATTATGAACAGCAATACCTGCAAAATGCTCCCCATAAGCACTGGTTAAATTATCCATAAATACCGCACCTCTTGGGCACCATCCACACCAGGTACCTGTGCCCTCCTCTGCAACTACTATTTTACCTGTTGCCGGTTGAATGGGATTAACAAATATGATTTTATCATTATCAGAAGTATCGTCATCAAGGGTATTATTTACCAAAGTGATTTGACCCGTAAGTGGCTGACTGCCCGCCACCAGAACAATAGATTGATCAAAGGTTAGTTGCGTTTCATTTCCACCGGCAATTGAAAGACCGGTTATTGTTTGATTGTAGGCCGATCCGTTATATAAAACATCAACCTTATAGGATGTAATAGCATCAATGCCGAGATTTCGGATCGTAAACGTAGGTTTTACGGATTGCCCAACCAGGCCATTAGGTATACTCAGGATGGTTAATGATGCATTTAATTGCGGCGCTGTATATGGGGTATGCGTATAGTTGACATCATCTACATAAAACGAACTGTTACCAATAGCAAAAAGATTCATGCTGGCTATTTCATAGGTCGCATTCTGGAATGTGCCAACTAAGTTACCATCGATTTTAACTTGCCATTCAGAGTTGTTCAAATTAACCGAAAGCACAAAATCAAACCACGCTCCCTGAGTATATGGTACTGATAATAGTATCGTACCATTATTCGTAATCTCAAGAGTTGCATCGGCTTTAAATGTTGCATCAAGTGCCCATATTTGGCCGGGTGTACTTGTTTTTTGTAGGTTGAAATAGCCTTGTTTGCCGCTCGTAACATTTAACTTCATGCCTATCTCGAATTGGCCTGTATTAAAAACATCTTCAAAGGGTAATATTATATCTGTGGGTCCACCATTTGTAGATGTAAAAAAAATAGATTGATTGCTGTTAAAGGCATTCGTATTTATTATGGTGACATCTTCAGCTGCCGTGTAGGGCAATGTCCAAGTTTTCCATACCGTAGAGGAAGCGGCCAGTTTACTTCCCGGCGTATAGCTTTCAAATCCATCAGAAAATGTTTGTGCATTCGACCTGATGAAGCCAATAGTAATGATTAAGAGTGTAATGTAAAATCGTTTCATGATTTAAGTGGTTTGTTATTTATTAGGTATGGAGATTTTTTGATTGTTAACGGTGATAAACCAGCTTTCAGCTTCACCTTTATCTAAAAAGACGCGCAGATTTAATCCATTATTTCTGTACATATTTTCTGTTATCGTGCCTTTGTCCTTGTATTCATCGTTCTCTATAATGGCTACGTTGAGCGATTTTACATCGTTTGGTATAGCTGAAGCCCTGAAAAATGTGTTGGTTACTGAAGCTCTGAATTGCAATAAACGCACATCAATCATTAGCAGATTTGTCGGACTTGGATTGCTTCTTAAAAGTTCAATCAATTTGATTTGCATGTCGTCGGCGTCGGTATCTTTTAGTAAAACACCAACAATATCAATTTGATGATATAAGTTATTAATAGTCAAGTTTATCGTATAACTCATGAGTATGCTTTATGTAAAAATAACCAGAATTCAGACTTTATTCAAGCAAGCTCTGCCCTGCACTCCAATATAATTCGCTCAGCGTTTTAGAAACCTTGTTTCTTAAATCTATTTGTTTTAATTCGGCATTTATCATAGTCACTTCACGGGTATTCACAAGAAACAAAGTACTTTCTCCGTTGAAGAATTTATCACGTTCACCGTTTAGTAAAAGATTGGTAAGATCAACCTGTTCTTGTTGAATGATGAGCTGACTACTATATGTAAGATATTCATTAAAGGTACTCTCTATATTATTAATGATATCGCGTTCAGTCTGAGTTAAATCCTGTTTGGTTTGATAAATCTTTAATGTATTCATTTGTAATTTACCACGCTCCTTTCTAAGTAAGAGTGGATAATACAAACTCATACCAAGCTTATAATTATTTCTGAACGCTGTTTCCGTAACACTGTTCATGTTGAACTCAGCCGGTGTATTTATGAAATTATAATCGATACGTAAAGCAGGAAGCAAGTTGTTTCGTAGTAATTGCTGTTCAATTTCAAATATTTTGATTTTTGTATTTAATGCAACCAACTTTGGATGATTTCTTTTTGCCTCCTCAATAAGTGTTTGCATAGCTGCAGCATTTACATTACGATTAATGAATCGATTAAAGGCCGGCACTATGGTTGTGTCAAGATTTAGTGGACGCTGCTCATCACTCCATAAATAGTTTCCAAGCCTAATGATTGAATTCTGAAAATCAACAAAAGCCTGAAGTTTTAAATTTTTTCGATCGAGTAAAAATATTTTCGCTTCGACACTATCTATAGCGGCCTCATCACCTCCAATTACACGTTGTTTTACTGCAGTGAACCGCACTTCAGCAAGTTCCTGAGCTATGGTAAGCTGTCTGTAACGATAGTAGGCCATTTCCCAGTTCCAGAAATCTTTTGCTGCCTCCAGGATTAGTTTATTGATGATACTGACTTTTTCAGCCTCATTCATATCAGCCATTTGAAGTGCTTGTTTCAGAGCCGCACGTCGTTCATCCATCCATAAACTGCGTCCAACAGGCCAGCTGATTCCAGCATAAATCAAACCTTCACTCGGTGTAGCGGTCTCGTCCGAAAGAAAAAATCCTGTGTTACGTTCAAATCCTGCTTTAATGTCGGGCCCCAGCCAAACCGGCACCTTAAGCCAGCTATCCCAATAGCGATAATAGTTCTTAGCATCGTATTGTTTGGAGTTCGTTTCAGTATTAATCGTGGGATCGAAGTTTCCGCGAGTAAAACGAATCTGTGCCTTTGCAACGTCAGGAAGTGTGTTGGCCTGTTTGGCGACCGGATGATTTTTTAAGACATAACTGATAAACGAACCAAACGATAGTGAATCAGTAAGCGACTGAGCAAATGCAATGTTTGCAAAAGTCGTTATTTGAAAAAAAATAAATACAAATGGTTTAATCAGTCTACTCCTCATCTATCGGCGCATTTTCCTTTTTTGACTTTGATTTTGCATCATTGTTCTGATAGCCTGTATATTCTGGCGGGAATCCGTTAAACTGTCGCCATAACTCATACCAGATGGGTACATCCTGAAGCATCATCCATCCTTTTACACCGGTGCCTACTTTAAGCATATCCGGCCATTCCTTGTCGGTTTCAGCATCCGGGGTAACGAGTATTCTGTACTTACCATCCGTATCAATATAGTCGATAACGGCAACTTCTCCGCTGAACGTTCCAAACGATGCGGCAGGCCAACCGCTGAAAAATATTATAGGCCAGCCATCAAACTGTAACCGGACTTTACTTCCGCGCTTCAGAAGTACAATATCCATAGGTCTTACGAATATTTCTGCCGCCATTTCTGGAGCTTCTGGCATAATGGTACAAATAGCCTGACCTTCCTTGACAATTTCTCCTACCCCACTAATACTTGCCTGAACAATAAATCCACTTTGTGGTGCGGTCACAAAATAATAGCCACTGCGAATACTCATATTGGCATAGTCATTATTCATCTTGGAAATATCGGCCTCGGTCTGATAGAAGTATGATAATGCCGCATTCAACTCAGATTCTGCCTTGCTGATTTTATCGAGGTATTCGGCCTGTAAACTGCTCAGTTCAATGTTCGCATTCATAAATTCCTGTCGTGATGCCATGAGTTTATTTTCAGCTGAAACCATATAGGCTTGCGTTTCCTGGGCTTTTAATTTTCTTCGCTCATGTTCAGTGAGAGATATCAGGTTTTTATTTAATAATGTATCGGCACGTTTTAGCTGATTGACAGCAATTTCATAGGCGGCAAATGAAGCTTTTACATCCATGCTATCGCTTATTACTTTGAGTCGTGACTGCTTTAACTTATTTCTGGCCTTTTGCAAACTGAAATCCAGACTGCTCTGCAAAGCTTTAATCTGATTGCCCAATGACTGAATCTTCAGTGTGTTTGATGATAACGATCCCTGCTTAGACGTAATTTGCTCCTGAAGTCTGACTAATAATTGCGGGTCAAAATATTTGTCTTTAATCTCTGTCAACTCCACTATCGTATCACCCTTATTTACATACTGTCCCTCCTGCACATACCAGTTTTTTACCTTGCCGGCAATAATGGATTGTATTGTTTGAGGTCGGTCTTGTGGTTTATAGGTAGTTACCCTTCCATTGCTCATTATATTTTGCGTCCAGGGTAGAAAAAGGAACAGGATAAATATGGCAAGTACAATCAAACAAAAATTAGCAAATTGCTTACTGAATCTGGGTTGCCTTATTAGGTGGGCTGATAATTTTAATGATGTATTTTCAACAGTCTTCTTTTCCATATTAAATATTATATATCAACTCCCTGAAATTTTTATTTGTCTCTTCCATAGTTTTAAAGTCACTATCTGCTGTAATTGTACCCTCTTCTAACAAAAGAATTCGATTACAATATTGCATAATAATTGGATCGTTGGATATCATAATTACAGACCAAGGGTGCCTGGGATCAGTTAAGGTTTTAATAATTCGAACCTTATCTCCGCGTGAAACGCCCATCAAAAAATCGTCTAATACCAATACACGTGGTTTATCTACCATGTTTCTGGCCAGTACGATCCGTTTCTCCGTTCCGCTTGAAAGACGAATGGCTCCACCTACAATCTGTGTATCAAATCCATCGGGCAACTGATTAATCCACTCAGATAATCCAACGGTGTCAATAGCCCACTGCAGATCAGTTACTGAAATATTTTTTCTTCCTATCAGAATATTTTCCATCAGCGTTCCGTCAAAGATGCCCTGCTGAGAAATGTAATCCCCTAAATAATCGAAAAGCGACAATCTGTTGATGCTTCGTAAGGACATGCCATTATACAGAATCGTTCCTTTGTAATGATCATAAATACCAAGCATGATATTAACCAAAGTGGTTTTACCCGAACCATTATCACCACAAATACAAATTCGTTCACCGGGCCTTATTTTCAGATTCACATCTTTCAGCACAAAAGATTTTGAATCCGCATATTGATAACTCAGATTCGTTATATCTATCTCTATGCCATCCTGAGCCATAGCCATTGGAAACTCAATCCCACTGTAATTATCTGTTGGAAGTTGTTTAACCTTAGTCAGTTTCTCCGTACTTGTTAATACGTCGTACACCGTATCCAGTTTAACAATTATTTTCTCAATACTATTCATAATGAGAATGATAATAATTTCAGCCGCAATAAACTGACCTAGTGTAATCAGCTGACTGATAATGAGGTAAACACCTAACAATAACAAGGTTGCCGTTATCGCTGTTTTGAAAAAAACAAAACTGTAGTACTGGGTTACAAGAACGCTAAAGTGCTTGTTCCGCCAATGCAAATATTTATTTAACAATGATTCCGTTTT
This sequence comes from Bacteroidota bacterium, assembly GCA_014190535.1. Classification (GTDB taxonomy): domain Bacteria; phylum Bacteroidota; class Bacteroidia; order Chitinophagales; family UBA10324; genus BJGO01. The sequence continues at coordinate 6,888 of BJGO01000031.1, forward strand.
ATCCTGAGCGAAGGTTGTATTACCTGCGAGCTTAAACGTGGATAAGGCTCTTGCCATTTCTTCAAGCCAATTGGCTATTTTGTATTTATATGTACTTTCATTAATGCTAGTCTCTAATCCCTTTGGCCCGGTCGACATTATCAGTATAATAAGCATCAACAAAAGAAACACACCAATCACCACAAAAATTGGGTGATAAAGCGTTAGTAGAATAATGCCAAAAAGAATTTGTAATGAAGCAGAAGAGAAATCGATTAGTAACGTTGAAACCCCTTTTTGAACTGACACGACATCAAAAAAACGATTAATCAGTTCCGGAGGATTATACTTGAGGATGGACTCGAGTTGAATTTTAGGGATGATATAAGCATATTGTAGCGTATTCTTCACAAACATGCGTTGTCTGATGTATTCCACAAGTTGCAACTGCATAATTGTTATGAAACCGGAACCAAATATTCCAAGAATTACAAATAGAATGAGTATATAAACAGAGGTGACAGCCTGACCACTACTGACAAACGTTATCAGACTTTGAATACCCAAGGGTAAAGACAAGGTGATGATACCGGACAATAATGCATATAACCAGATATATACTATTTCTTTACGCTCTTCACTCAATAAAGCCAGAAACTTGGATACAATCTTAAATCGCCCCTTGAATGAATTAATCTCCACGTGATCTTCTTTATGGTCGGTTTGCGCTTCAATTGGAAACAGGGTAATACAACTTACCGTACCATCACTATTTTTTTCAAGGTTAAGTTCAGTTATTCGTGAGATTGAATTGGTATTGGCGGCATCAGGTGTATCCGCAAGGAAGTGAAAAAAGGTATAGTTATTCTTATTGTCTGTTTTTTTAATAACTACTGCAACTATTTCGTTCGACTGATAGCGATCAAACACAAGCACCGGATGAGGCGCCGACATCAAATAGGCCATCAGTTCTCTTTCATTAAATTGTTGTTGTTGAAAAACAACTCCTGACTTATTGCACAATAAAATAAGTTGCTTAATGATTTCATCAGAGTTGTGCAACTTGTTGTGCATCAGAGATAAATCCGCTTTCTCACTGATTAAGTAATCCTCCGGATTGAACCCGGATTCTTCAATCAGTTTGGTGAAAATGGCATTAACATAACTCTTCAGCGGCATAGATCAGGTTTATTTTTTTTAAAATTCATCAATGAAATTTTGGGAATATGCAAACTATAGACCGATTTTTCAACATTATCATAAAAAATATCCATAATTCTGTTATTTCACTATAAGAATAAATAAAAAGCCACACCTTTTGCAAGATGTGGCTTTGGGCAGGAGATATTTTGACGCTGTTTAGCTGTTTCTCGTATTTGTTTTTATAGGCTGTTTGGATATAGCTCCCGGACAACCAAATTTTGGTGTGCAAGCCGATGAGAAGAGCATCACACCCAATAGCAGTGTGAAAACTATACACATTCCGATGTTTTTACTTGGCGTTTTCATTTTACAAAATGTTTTGATTATGAATGTATTTTGCATGGTAATACGTAAAAGTACAAAAATAGTTCCAAGCCTAATGAACAACATCCATTTTATAGCTATTGGAGGTGCCGTGATGCATAACCTGGCTATCGCATTAAAAAATAAGGGTTATAAGATTACAGGGTCTGATGATGAAATATTCGATCCGGCTCTTACAAAACTGAAAAAGCACAAGTTATTACCGGAAATAATCGGATGGGACGCAAATAAAATACATCCGGAACTTCACGCCGTTATACTGGGAATGCACGCTAAATCAGATAATCCCGAGATCATACGTGCTCAGGAATTGAATATTCCGATTTACTCCTTTCCTGAATTTATCTATGAACAAAGCAAGAATAAAAAAAGAATAGTCATAGGTGGCAGTCATGGAAAAACCACCACAACGGCAATGATTATGCACGTATTAGGTTACAAAGGCGTTGACTTTGACTATATGGTTGGGGCTCAGTTGCAAGGGTATGAACTCACAGTTCGTCTCAGTGAATCAGCACCCGTAATCCTGCTCGAGGGCGATGAATATCCTGATTCAGCATTGAATCAAACACCAAAATTCCATATCTATGAGGCAAATACCGGTGTAATAACAGGAATTGCCTGGGATCACGTTAACGTTTTTCCAACGTTTGAAAGCTATAAAAAGCAGTTCAGAATTTTTGCTGAAAACATACCTGCTGATGGCCGATTAATCTATAATCAGACGGATAGCGTTTTAGATGAACTCATCGCAGAATCATCTATACGGTGTAAAATTGTTGGCTATGAATTACCTTCCTATCGGGTTATTCAAAATAAGGTTGTAATTAGTCACGGTGGCATTGAATATCCCTTGGAAATATTCGGACAACACAACCTACTCAATCTGATGGCGGCCTGGAATGTTTGCAACGAACTTGGCATTTCTGACACTGAATTTTTAACAGCGATTCAATCATTTACCGGAGCAGCCAAGCGGTTGGAGTTAATTGCTGAACAAGAGCACTCAGCCATATTTAAAGATTTTGCACACTCCCCATCTAAACTGAAGGCTACCATACAGGCAATGCGAGAAAAATACCCTAATCGCAAGTTAGTTGCTTGCATGGAACTGCATACATACAGCAGTTTGAATAAAAAATTTTTAATGGAATATGCGGGAAGCATGAAAGCCGCTGATCATCGCTATGTATATTTTAATGACCATACTATTGCTCTTAAACGATTAGAGTCGATAGCTCCTTCCGAGATTAAACATTTTTTTGATGATGAAGAACTCATTGTTTTAACTGATAAAAAAGAATTAAGGGAAGCTTTACTCGCTACAAATTGGACCGACTGTAATTTGCTGATGATGTCCTCGGGAAACTTTGATGGCCTCGATTTAACTGAACTTTCTACCTTTGTTATTAACAACGTTAAATATGTTTGATAACCTGAAGCTTAGTAATCCGCTTGCTGTATTGGATTTGGAAACAACCGGAACCGACTATGCACGAGATCGTATTGTTGAAATTGCATTAGTTGTTCTGTATCCCGACGGTTCGGTGAAAGAGTGGAATGATTTAGTTAATCCGGGAATATCCATTCCAAAAGCATCTTCCGACATCCACGGTATTACCGACGAGATGGTTCGTAATTGTCCTCCCTTCAGGGAGATTGGACCGAAATACGTCAATGCGCTGGAAAATTGTGATCTCTGCGGATTTAACTCAAATCGATTTGATTTTCCTTTCCTGGTTGAAGAGTTTTTACGAAATGATTGTGTTTTCAGTACGGAGGGGCGTCGTTTTATTGATGTTCAGCGTATTTATCATAAAATGGAACCCAGGAATTTACAGGCGGCCTATCGATTCTACTGCAATAAAGAACTTACAAATGCACATAGTGCTCTGGCTGATGCCCGTGCAACCATGGAGGTTCTAAACAGTCAGATTGTAAGATATACTGAGTTACGTTCCGATGCACAACAATTACACAACATCAGCAAAGACGGCGATTTCGTGGATATCGGTCGAAATATGTACTTTGATCAGGATGGAACAGAAAAATTTAATTTCGGTAAACACAAGGGTAAGTCGGTTCGAGAAATATTCAAAAGTGAACCCCAGTATTATGAATGGATCATGCGTAGTGACTTCCCTCTGGACTTTAAACAAAAAATAAAATCAATCAAAGAAAAAATCTAGTCTATACTTAATATTGCATTCCATTCGTTATACCATCATTGAAAAACAGTATCATCATCATACCTACCTATAATGAAATTGAGAATGCACCTCGCATCATCAGAACTATTTTTCAATTATATGAAGATGCACATATCCTAATCATTGATGATGGTTCACCGGACGGAACTGCGGAAGAAGTAAAAAAAATGATAAACGATTTTTCCTCAAAACTCTTCATCATAGAACGTAAGGGAAAACTTGGATTAGGAACAGCATACATTACCGGATTCAAATGGGCGCTTGAAAAAAAATATGATTATATCATCGAAATGGATGCCGACTATTCGCATCCTCCCGAAAAACTGATTGAGTTATACAATGCCTGTTCATCCGGTGGCGCCGATGTTGCCGTTGGTTCAAGATATACTAATGGTGGAAAAGTGGTAAACTGGCCGGTGGGGAGAATTCTTATGTCCTATTTTGCAAGTTTATATGTTAGAATGATAACGTTTATGCCGGTTAGGGATACAACAGCGGGTTTTGTATGTTATAAAAGGAAGGTATTGGAGAATTTAAATTTAGATACCATAGAATTTGTAGGATACGCATTTCAGATTGAAATGAAATATGCAGCTTGGAAAAAGAAATTCATCATTAGGGAAGTTCCAATAACATTCACTGACCGCAAAGAGGGGGAATCAAAAATGAGTAAGGGTATTTTTAAAGAGGCTGTTTTAGGTGTATTAAAAATGCGAACTAAGGGCTATAAATGAGTTTTATTCATCCTCATCCCAATTACTTACCAGTCGCCTGAGCTCAGCTAATAGCTCATCCTGATTAACGGTATAGTAATTTTTATGCATAGCATTCTTTGCTTCATATTTACGGTTATTCAGCCACTCATATACACTCAGAGCTTCAGTATGCTTATTAATAATCTTTTGATGCAATTTCCTTATTCGGTTCATCTCAGCAGTATCACCATCTATTGAGTCATGTTGTATATACTCATAACGAAGTTGAACTAATTCCATAAAATAAGCTGTTCTGTGTATGACTTCTTCTATGGATAAGCCTCCCTGCCCCAAAAGGTCGTGTAAGACATTATCGTTAAAAGTTAGTTTAGGTTTCATATAGGACCGGCAATGTACATACTGAAATCAAAATGAGAAAGGGTTCCTGACAATAAAATATTTATTACAGAAAATGCATCAACAGTTTAAAATAATTCGGTCTGTCCGGATTTATTATTTTTCGTTACCTCTTTTTTTTTAGTCGAGCCTATATCCCACTCCACGTCTGATTTATGCGTAGATGCAGGAATCTTAAAGTTAGTTTTAACCGATTGGGTAGTCGATGTAGTACTTGTTGCATTACCTTTTTTTTCGTGATATTCATCGGTATTAGAATCAGAAACCTTTGAAGGCCTCCCGGTTGAATCGAGGATAGAGGCTTCGATGAAATCATCATCAACAGCTTTATTTCCCAGAGCCTTCCAACCCTTAATTTCAATAAACTTGTCGGGCTGTATTTGTTTTACAACCGGTGTTTTTTTCTTGCCGGATTTAATTTCAAAGAGACACGTCGAGTTCGTTGTTGCCAAAACCACCTTGCTGTCCGGATGCTCTGTGATAAACATAAATTTCTTTTCAGTAGTGAGTGTTTCAAGATTAAATCGTTTGATAAAAAAGTTTTTTGAATTACCATCCAGATAAAGGCAATTAATGGTCATCGAAGGATGATATTTTTCTATTATGAGCACTTTTGACGAATCATAGCGATTGGTTAGTTCGTAGCTTGTTAATTCGTAATGGCCATTTTCATACACAACTAATATCTTATCGTCGTTTTGAAAAGAACCTACGAATTTGCCTTTACCCTCTTTATTTAATCTGCATACCGTATCATCAAACCAAATCGCTATGCCTTGTAATGTAGCCGGCCCCTTTTCAATTAGTTTTACTGACTTTATTGGATAACGAGTCAGAATATTGCCTTGTGATGATCTTCCCTTGATGGCTAACTCGGCAAAATTGTATTCAAAGTCTTTAATCTTAGCCTTACACCGTGGATCCAACACAACCCGGATACGCTCAGATTCTGCATTAGGGTTAATAGAAAAATAATGCACCTTAGATCCTTCAGATCCTTTAGTCAGATCATATTCTTTATCGCGCGTGATACCTGATACGTTGAAACGCTTAACCATGATATTTCCAACCTTGCCATCTCTATAGATGAGGTGGTAGGTTGTCCGCTCATCATTCTTTTTAAATATAGAGAGGTAAATAATTTTTTTACCCACAAATGTCTTCTCAGCCACACGGGTTATCATCATTTTACCATCTTCTCTGAAGACAATGATATCATCAAGGTCTGAACAATCTGTTACAAATTCATCCTTTTTCAAACCATAGCCCACAAAGCCATCTTCGCGATTTACATATAACTTTTGATTGGCCAGTGCTACGGTCTGAGCCTTGATCGTGTCAAATGTTTTTATTTCTGTTTTACGTTCACGGCCGGCTCCGTATTTCTTAAGCAGATTCTCATAGTACTTTATAGTGTAGTCTCTAAGGTGCTCCAGATCATATTTAGTTTGTTCTATATCAGCTTCAATACCTTTGATATGTTCGTCGGCCTTAAAGGAATCATATTTAGAGATGCGTTTAATTTTTATCTCTGTCAATCTCAAGATATCTTCCTCGGTGATTGCTCTTCGGAATAATTTTTTGTATTTACTTAAGCCTTTATCTATTGCCTGTATAACGGCTTCCCAAGTTTCACATTCTTCAATGTCACGATAAATCCGTTTTTCAATAAATATTTTTTCAAGACTTGAATAATGCCACTCCTCTTCGAGTTCATTCAATTTAATTTCCAATTCCTGCTTTAATAAAGCCTGTGTGTTATCTGTATTGACTTTTAACAAATCTGTTACACCAATGAATTGTGGCTTCTTGTCAACAATTACACAACAATTAGGAGAGATAGATATTTCACAATCTGTAAAGGCATAAAGTGCATCAATTGTAATATCCGTACTGACACCGGCGGCCAAATGAACTACAATCTCAACATTTTTTGCTGTGTTATCCTCAACTTTACGAACCTTGATTTTACCGTTATCATTTGCTTTCAGAATAGAATCAATCAGCGAACCGGTAGTTGTTCCAAATGGAATCTCACGAATAACGAGTGTTTTTTTATCCAGTTCCTCAATACGTGCTCGCACCCTGACTTTTCCTCCACGCTTACCATCATTATAATTCGCAACATCGATTTGGCCTCCCGTTGGGAAATCGGGATAGATATTCACTTTTTTATTGCGCAGTATATCTATTGAACCTTTTATAAGCTCAATAAAATTATGAGGCAAAACTCTTGTACTTAATCCAACCGCTATCCCGTCAACTCCCTGAGCAAGCAACAAAGGAAATTTAACCGGTAAGGTTAGTGGCTCTCGTTTGCGTCCATCATAGGACAATTGCCAGCCGGTTGTTTTGGGATTAAATAGTATCTCTAATGCAAACTTGGATAATCGAGCCTCTATGTATCTTGGTGCGGCTGCCGGGTCACCGGTTCGAATATCTCCCCAGTTTCCCTGCGTATCGATCAGTAAATCTTTCTGCCCAATATTGATGATAGCATCGCCAATAGAGGCATCGCCATGAGGATGATACTGCATCGACTGGCCAATGATATTAGCCACCTTATTGTAGCGACCATCCTCCATTTCATACATAGCGTGTAAAATGCGTCGCTGTACGGGTTTGAGGCCATCTTCTACTGCAGGTACGGCTCGCTCTAGTATAACATAAGATGCATAGTCTATGAACCAATTTTCGTACATATTATGTACGGCCGGCTGGTTCTTATTTTCTCCGACTTGTTTATCAGCAGGGTTAAATACCATTTTTCTAGTTTCAGATTCTACGTTGGTTCGATCAATTTGAGCTAAGTTCCGCTAATCCTTAGTTAACCACAGAGGTGATTTTCCACAGCTGTTCGAAAAGAGTAATGCATTGTATGTTTTACAAAACATCACAACAATTAAATAAGGACAGATGATTATCCTTGCTACTACTCTTCTAAAAACGGATATCGATAATCTTTGGGAGGAAGCAGGTTCTCTTTTATTGTTCGGGCCGATACCCAACGCAGTAAATTCAGAGCCGATCCCGCCTTATCATTAGTACCTGATGCACGAGCCCCTCCAAATGGTTGTTGGCCTACTACAGCTCCAGTTGGTTTATCGTTGATATAGAAATTACCTGCCGCATTTCTAAGTTTATGTGATGCCATCCGCACGGCTGCGCGGTCCTGAGCAATGATTGAACCGGTTAATGAATACACTGAGGTATTGTTGACAATATCCAGTGTTTCTTCAAATTGACTTTCGTTGTATACATACACCGTGAGAACGGGACCAAAAATTTCTTCACACATAGTACGATAGCTTGGATTTTTTGTAACAATAATAGTTGGCTCAATAAAATAGCCTTCTATATTATCGTAATGTCCACCGGCAATAATCTCCACATCTGACGTTTTTTTTGCTTCCTCGATATAGGATGTAATGGTATCGAAGGCTTTTTCGTCGATAACTGCATTAATGAAGTTACTGAAGTCTTCGGTGGTACCCATTTTGAATGTAGCTAAATCGTCAAGAACGCGCTCTTTGACTGCAGGCCACAGATTGGATGGAATGTAAGCCCGTGAAGCGGCTGAACATTTTTGTCCCTGATATTCAAATGCCCCACGGCTGAGTGCTGTTGCCACGATTTCGACATCAGCACTGGGATGTACCATAACAAAATCTTTACCCCCTGTTTCACCAACGATCCTTGGATAGGATTTATAACCGGCAATATTTTGTCCTATGGCTTTCCACATACCCTGAAAAACACCCGTTGACCCAGTAAAATGAACTCCGGCAAAATCAGGATGCTTAAAAATAATATCGCCTGTTAATGGTCCTGGAGTATAAATGAGATTGATAACCCCGGCCGGAAGCCCTGCTTCCATTAATACTTCCATAATCACATTCGCAGAATAAATTTGGGTATTTGCCGGTTTCCATACCACCGTATTACCCATCAGCGCAGCACTCGTAGGTAAATTACCGGCTATTGCCGTGAAATTGAATGGGGTAATGGCAAAAACAAATCCCTCCAGTGGTCGATACTCTACCCTGTTCCAGGTCGCCTTTGGTGAGAACGGTTGATCCTGATATAGTTCGGTCATATATTGAACGTTAAACCGAAGAAAATCTATTAATTCACATGCACTATCAATCTCAGCCTGGAACACATTTTTAGATTGACACAACATGGTTGCCGCATTTATTTTCGCCCGATAGGGCCCGGCAAGCAGTTCGGCCGCCTTCAAAAATATCGCCGCACGCTCCTCCCAAGTATACAACTCCCAATTTGATTTAGACTGAAGGGCGGCATCGATTGCATTATTTACGTGGCTTGCATCTCCTTTATGAAAGTGACCTAACACGTGGTGGTGCTCATGTGGGGGTCTCATAGCACCTAATTTCCCTGATGTAATCGGCTTACCGCCAATATACATAGGATACTCAACTGTTGTTGACTTGAATGTCTTAAGTGCTGTCTTTACGTCAGCACGTTCTTTGGAACCTTTGGCATAAGAAAGAACATTTTCATTTATGGCAATAGGCGGTGTAAAAATGGCGTTACTCATAAAAAAATTATTGCGGGCTAAGTTACTCTACTATTCCAACTGCAGTTGTGAATAAAACCGGAACAACTCTGAATAACAGCGTTTGCAAGCGTTTAATTTTATTGCCAATCATTCAATCCTTAAATTAATTTATGCAGGACACGGGAAATCATCTAAAAACAGAGTTGGAAATTGTTCAAGAGGACTCCACCGAAATGGAACTTGATGTAGCAGTTGAACCGGAGGAAAAATTTAAGCCGAAGAAAAAACGTAAAAAAAATCCTCAGAAAGAGAAAGAGGATGCGGTTACGTCTGAGGAAAATAACGTAGAAAAAATTGCGTTCCACAAACGAGTAATTCAATTCCTGCAGGATGAACGAACTCATAAGATTTTTGGTTTGGTTACCGTGCTGTTTGCCGTATATAGTGCAGTTGCAATGATATCTTATTTCATGACTTGGAAAACTGATCAGGATCTCGTAAATAAATTTTCGTGGTCATTACTATTTAGTCCTGAAATTATTGTTAAGAATCATTTAGGCCGCCTGGGCGCATTTCTTTCTCATCAATTTGTATTTAATGGATTTGGTGTAATGTCAGCACTGATTCCAATACTCTTGTTTTCTGCCGGCTTGAATATGGTATTCAAAAAAAGTATAATGCCCCTGAGTGCAATTTTCAAATTCAGCCTCATTGCTATGAGCTTATTGAGCGTATCACTCCAGTTTATTTTTTCAACTGTAGATTTCCCTATTGGCGGCGCTTTTGGTTCAGTGATTAACAGCTACCTCTATAATTTCCTGGGTTCAATCGGAACAGCTACTTTACTTGGTACTATTTTACTTTCAACACTCGTTTGGATTTTTAATGTTGATTTTAATCAGATCATTCCAAAAAAGAAACTACAAGCTTTGAGAACAGAAAATGACTCACCTCTTCCTGAAGGCATTTTGGATACTCCCACGCCGACCAGAGTTAAAGTAATCAATCCCCAACCAATAGTAAATCCTTCCGATATCGTTAACACCGTTAAAAAAGAAGAGGAAGAAGAAAAACCATTCGTTCAACCCGAAGATACCTTTACTACCGTAAATCCTAAAAACAAGCAGGAAAATACTGACGCTGAAGGTGAATTAACACTGGATATCGTTGAAACCGCAGACGAAGAAATATTGGAAAATGTTGAGTATGGTTCCATACAATCGCAATACGACCCTACACTGGATTTATCCGGCTATGAATTCCCCAATCTGGAATTAATGAACAATTATGGATCAGATAAAATTAAAATCGATCCTGAAGAATTGGAGCGAAACAAAGATCAGATTGTACAGACCTTACAGAATTATAACATCGATATTCAAAAAATTAAAGCTACGGTAGGTCCAACAGTTACACTTTATGAAATCGTACCGGCACCCGGTGTTCGTATTTCTAAAATTAAAAACCTGGAAGACGATATCGCTTTAAGCCTTGCCGCCTTAGGCATTCGCATCATAGCGCCTATACCCGGAAAAGGAACAATAGGTATTGAGGTGCCAAATATCAACAAAGATACGGTTTCGATGCGCTCCCTGATTGCATCAGAGAAATTCCAGCACGCACAAATGGATTTACCCATTGCATTGGGCAAAACCATATCTAATGAAATATTCGTTGCAGACTTAGCCAAAATGCCCCACCTATTAGTAGCTGGTGCAACCGGACAAGGTAAATCAGTTGGTATCAATTCCATTCTCATATCACTTCTTTACAAAAAACATCCATCACAATTAAAATTTGTGATGATAGATCCTAAGAAAGTGGAACTGAGCCTTTACTCGAAAATAGAAAAACACTTCCTGGCTAAACTGCCGGGCGAGGAGGATCCTATTATTGTTGACACCAAAAAAGTTATTAATACACTCAAGGCACTCTGCGTGGAAATGGATCTGCGTTATAATCTGCTCAAGGATGCCGGAGTAAGAAATCTGAATCAATACAACGAAAAGTTTTTAAACAGAAAACTAAATCCGGAAAATGGACATCGCTATCTCCCCTATATCGTTTTGGTAATTGATGAATTTGCCGATTTAATAATGACCGCGGGAAAAGAAGTAGAAATGCCGATTGCACGTTTAGCTCAACTAGCCCGGGCAATTGGTATTCACCTGATAATTGCCACACAACGCCCTTCAGTAAATATTATTACCGGAACAATCAAAGCAAATTTTCCGGCTCGTATTGCCTTCAGAGTTCAAAGTAAAATTGATTCTCGGACTATCCTGGATCAGGGCGGTGCTGATCAACTAATAGGTAGAGGCGATTTATTATTGTCTGTTGGAGGTGATACCATTCGACTGCAGTGCGGTTTTGTTGATACCCCTGAAGCAGAAAAAATTGTTGACTTCATCGGAGAACAAAAAGGATATCCTGAAGCCATGCTGTTACCTGAGGTACACGATGAAGAAGGCGATCAAATGATGGATGATTTTAATTTAGATGACCGGGATGAATTTTTTGATGAAGCGGCACACCTCATTGTTTCCACCCAACAAGGCTCCACATCACTCATTCAACGAAAATTAAAGCTTGGCTATAACCGTGCCGGAAGACTAATGGATCAGTTAGAAGCTGCCGGTGTTGTTGGTCCGGTTCGAGGAAGCAAACCACGTGAGGTATTAATCAAGGACATTATACACTTGGAACAGTTTTTGGGTGGTAAGGAATAAAATGAAGCAAATGTTCCGTTTTAATCTTTTACTGTACGTACAACTATTTATTGCATTCTGCACCTTTTCACAGGCTAATGATCCGCAGGCCACAAAAATTTTAAATGAGATTAGTCAGAAATACAAGTCATATACTACCCTTCAGACTTATTTTACTCTAAAAGTTGAAGAGCGTGATGGTAAGATAATCAGTAATCAACAAGGTATATTACATACCAAAGGTGATAAATATAAATTGGAATTACCCGGACAGGAGCTCTATTGCGACAACGAAACTTGCTGGTTATACTTAAAAGATGCCAATGAAGTTCAGATTAATAATTACGACCCACTGGAGCAATCAATCATTCCTACTCAGTTTTATACCATTTATGAGAAAGATTATTTCTATGCACTCACTGAGGAAATTACTGAAAACAATAAGGTGTATCAAATCATTGAATTAACACCCAATGATAAAAGCAAGAGCTACTTTAAAATTAAACTAAGTATAAACAAAGCCAACAAAAGCATAACCAATATAAAAGTGTTTGATAAAGGTGGTAGTCGTTATGTGTATGAAATTCAAAAACAAACACCTAATCTGATACTGGATGATACCTTTTTTAAGTTTGATGCCACCAAACACCCGGGTATTGAAGTTATTGATTTAAAGTAATATTTACATATTGAGTAAGATCAAATTTCGAGTAGCAAAAGATGGTGATATTGACCTTCTGACTGAACTATCTGTACGTACTTTTTCTGAAACATTTTCAGCCTCTAACACTGCTGAAAATATGAAAAAATATATCACCGCTCACTTCAATTATCCATCATTCAGAAGTGAATTGGAATCAGACAACATATTATACTTTATTATTTCTCATGGAAATGTCGATATTGGTTACTTTAAACTTCGTTTAAATGCATACTTTGATTCTTTAGAATCATACAACCCTGTTGAAATTGCCCGTTTATATATTCTGAATGCTTATCAGCGAAAAGGCATAGGTACCAAATGTATCAAGTACATTATAGATTTGTGTTTGAAAAATGGGTATAACTTAATATGGTTGGCTGTTTGGGAACATAACCATGAGGCGATAGCGTTTTATAAATCAATGGGTCTGATAAAATTTGCAACTAAACCTTTTAAACTCGGTGATGATATTCAAAATGATTATTGTTACAAAATGATTTTAAGCGAATAATCACGCCGTTCAGTATCACTTTTTTATTATTATTTTCGCACATCTTTAACGATAAATACTCATCATTCTATGAACTACGATTTAATTGTAATAGGGTCTGGCCCGGGTGGATATGTTGCTGCAATCAGAGCATCACAACTTGGTCTGAAAACTGCTATTGTTGAGCGCGAATCTTTGGGAGGAATATGCCTGAATTGGGGATGCATTCCCACCAAAGCTCTCCTTAAAAGCGCTCAGGTATTTGAGTATCTGCAACATGCTGCTGATTACGGTATAAAAGTAGGTGACGCATCAGCTGATTTTACAGCTATGGTTAAACGTAGTCGTGATGTTGCCGGCGGAATGAGCAAGGGTGTTCAATTCCTTATGAAAAAGAATAAGATTGATGTGATTACGGGAACCGGTAAAATTAAACCGGGTAAAAAAGTAGAGGTGATTGACGCCAGTGGTAATACCCTAGCATATTCTGCCAAACATATCATATTGGCTACAGGTGGTCGAAGTAGTGAATTGCCAAATATCAA